>NZ_RCNZ01000063.1:0-26814 GCF_004307525.1 Pseudomonas sp. Sample_21
TGAGCAGAATGCTCAACACCGCCACCGACACGATGATTTCCTTGGTCAGGTTCTCGAGGAAAAACGAGCGCACGATACCCCACAGGCACAGGGTGCCGAAAATGGTCAGCGGCATGCGCCGAAACACCACCACCGGAATCGCCGTGAGGAAGAAATTGCAGAACATGCCATAGGCCCAGGCATTGGTCAGGTTGATCCCAGTGGGCCGCAGCAGGAACGCTGAACATTCGTAGGACGAGCGATCCGGTGAGAACGGATTCCAGAAATTGCAGTTGTCGGCACGCGCATACGACGACCACAAGGTCATCGCATCCGGCCCCGGATCACGCGGCACCAGCAACGGCATCGCCACTGACAGAAACAGCCCGGTGAACAGAATCAGAAAAGAAATCGACGAATCGAATTTGCGCCCACGAAACTCGATGCGCGGCAGTTTCAGGCCCATGACAGCGCAGCCTTTTTCGCGCCGGTGACACGGGTCAACACTGCAATCACACTGAGCTGCACGACGATGGCGAAAACATTGCCCCACGCCGCGCCATAGATCGAGTAATGCTTGATCAGCACATAGCTGACCGGCACTGAAATCAGCAGGCAGAGCGCCGCGCTGGCCAGCGACACCCGGCTGTTTTTCGAGGCAATCAAACCGCCCCAGACGATGTCGCCGATCGCCCGCAAAGCAAAGGAAAAGATCAGCACCGCGAGGAGCGCGTTATCCGGGCGCGGCACGCTGCTGGCGACGTAATCGAGCAGCACATTGAAAAACACATAGATCGCCACGGCCACAACGGCGGAAACCACCAGCGAGCGCATCACCCATTTGTTGACGAACAGTTGCCTGACCGTGAACGCCTGCTGATCGGTCTGGAAACGCTTGGCCAACACCGGAATACCGACCACCGCCACCACCGCATACGACAACGCCTGCAAGGTGTTGGCCGCCGACCACGCATACACATATTTACCGAGGCTGGCGTAGGGCTCGAGGTCGATGATCAGAAAGCGCTCGGCGTACTGACTCAGGGCGATCAGACCGGTGCCGAGATAGAACGGCAACCCGGCCTTCCACACCGTCGCGGTGTCCAGCGGCGCGGCTTCGCGGCCCTTGTGCACATTCACCACGATCAAATAACCGGCGATGATCACCAGCACGTTGGCGGCGACCCACAGCCACAACACACTGGCGATGCCCTCGACCCAGCCGAGCACCATGCCGCCCACCGCCAACACCGCCCAGAGGCCGGTCTTGATGAAGAACAGCAGGGCACCGGCGGTGGCTTTCTGCGCAGAAAACACGAAGGAATTGATTTCGAACGACAGGTGCTCGGTGAGCAGCACCAGCGTCACGCACAGGATCAACGTGGCGGTTGCTTCCACCGACTGGAATAGCGAATAGATCAGCACCGTCAGCACCGACAACAACAGCCCCACCGCCAGATACAGCAGCAGAACCTTGTCGACCACCCGCCGCGAACTGCCGCCGACGCTGATCAGCCGGTTGATTTCGGAACTGAAGCCGACGCTGTAGAACTTCGACGCGATCAACGACGCTGCGACCACCACACCATAAAAACCCAGCGCCTCGTAGCCGAGGTAATGGGTGATGGCCAACACCAGCAAGAACTTCGCGCCCAAGGCTCCGCCGCGAAGCAACAGCCGAAATATCATCGAACGACACCCTTGATGATTTCGTCCATGGCCACGGTTTTCGCTTCGATTTCGCGGCAAGTGTCGGTCAGGCGCTTGCCGAAATCCGCCAGCGCATTCGGTGCGTAAACGGTGTTGATGATGGTGTCGACGTCGATGTCGCCGCCGTTGATCACCCAGTCCTCGACACCCATGTCCTGATAGGCGCCAAAGCCTTTGCGCTCGTAGCTGATGTGATACGCCGGCACGCCGGAGAGCAGCGATTCGATGGCGCCGTGCAGACGCACCGAGATCACCAGGTCCGGTTGGTACTTGGCAATGGTTGCCTTCAGCGACAGCAGATCTTCGTTGATGCCCAGCTCGCGGTAGAACGCGCCGTCATCGTTGCCACGTACGGCGCTTTGCACGGCGCAGACCACTTTGCTTTTGTTCTTCAGACGCTGCAGCAGCAGTTTCAGATTGGCCACGTAGGCGACCTTCTTCTCTTTGCTCCACTCCGGCGGCTTGCGCAGCACCACGCAGACTGTCGCCGGCGAGGCGGCGCAGCGGGTGAATTTCGGTTGCTGAAGAATCTTGCTCGCCAGCGACTGCACCGCCAGATCCGGCGCGCGGTAGACGTTTTCGCAAGCGTCAAAAATCGCCGAGGAACGGTTGTCACGCACGAACACCGCATCGGCGCTGGCGTAGTGTTCGACGATCTTGCTGCTCTCGCCGTGGAACGGGCCGATGCTCTGCGGCAGGTACACCGACGGCACTTTGCTGAGAATCGCGGTTTCCAGTTGCTTGGCATGGCCGAGCTTCAGCTTGATGTGCTCGAAGGCGCTTTTCGAACGCATGTAACCACCGCCAACGCCGACGATCAGATCGGTCTTCTTCAGCAGATCGGCGAGCCCGGCGTAGGACTGATTGAGAAACACCGCTTGCTTGACCCGGCCCAGACCTTTGGCCGCCATCACCGGCGCATCGAAACGCGGGTGCGGCAGATAGTTGAACGACTCAGGGTCGGACGCCACGACACTGATCGCGGTGTCGTCACCGAAGTTACGCTGCACCAGAGCAATGGCCAGATCGACGAGCAGACCGTCACCGGAGTTGGACGCACTGTAGCCATGCAAAATCGTTACGTTCATAAGCTTGAGTTCTACTTAATAAGTGGGAGCGTGATACAGGTCGTAGGTCTGGCGGATCATCAACGCGGCGCTGAAGCGTTCGCGGACAATGCTCCGGCCTTCGTTGCCGAGGTCGAGCAGGCGCGGCTTCTGGATGATCGTCAAAACATCGGCCAGCGCCTGGTGATCGCCGGACGGAAACACGTAGCCGGACACTTCGTTGGTGACCAGTTCCGGCAGTGAAGTGCAGTTGCTGGCAATCACCGGCAGCCCCATGGCCATGCCTTCCAGCGGCACCATGGCAAAGCCTTCCCAGCGACTCGGCACGATCAGCGCATCGGCTTTCTGATACAGCGCCTGCACTTCACTCGGGGTCACCCACGGCAGGTACTCGACCGAATCCATCGGCGGGCACTCGACCGAGTCTTCGTTGACCGCACTGCCAACCACCGTCAGTTTGAGGTCGTTGCGATTGACCTTGGCGTAGGCCTTGAGCAGCACGTCGAAGCCTTTCTGGTAATCCAGACGCCCGACGAACAGCAGATGAATCGGCTCGGCGCCAGCGCTTTTCGGTGCGTCGTCCTTGTGATGAATGCCGTTGTAGATCAGCTTCATGCGCTTGCGCTCGATGCCGAAACGCGCGGCTTTATCCAGCTCGTACTGGCTGACGCAGATGATCACGTCGGTGACTTTCTGCAGCACGCGCTCGATCCACGCATAGACCTTCTGCTTGGTCGGCGAGCTTTCCATCAGGAACGAAAACGCATGCGGGCAGTAGACGATTTTCGGCTTGCGCCATGGTCGCAACAGCACACACACAACACGGCCGATCACCCCGGAAAAGGTGCTGTGCAAATGCACCACGTCGGGTTTTTCCTTGAGCAGCACCTGGCTCAGACGCCAGGCGAAACGCAGCAGCGACGGCACGTTGCGACCACTGCGCGGGAAGGTGCGCACCTGCTGCGGGGCGATGCCGTGCAGCTCCTTGGCCTGATCCTCGGGTACCAGATAGACCAGTTGATAATTCGCTGCGTCGTCTTCGGGGGATGCCGAGATCGTGCGGATCACCGTCGCCACGCCACCTTTGATCGTCTCTGCCACGTGCAGTATTTTTTTCACAACTCACCCACTTCAAACAGGAAAGAACAATCGGCAACCATCAGGATTTGTCGGACGCGTATTCGTAGTTGTAATAGCCCGTGCCGCCGTAATAGCTGGCCGCACGCTTCTCGACGCCGTTGAACACCGCGCCTTTCAACTCGATGCCGTTCTGGGCGAAGCGGCGAATGGTCAGTTCGATCTCTTTGGCCGGGTTCACGCCGAAGCGGGTGACGATCAGGCTGATGCCGGCCTCGCGACCGACGATGGCGGCATCGGTCACTGCCAACAGCGGCGGCGTGTCGATGATCACCAAGTCGTAGCGCTCGCTGAGTTCTGCCAGCAGTTCGCGGAAGTTGGCGTGCATAAGCAATTCGGAAGGATTGGGCGGCACTTGCCCCCGGCTGATGAAATGCAGGTTGTCGACTTCGACTTTGTTGATCGCCTGCTCAAGGGTGCAGCGCTTGACCAGCAGGTCGGACAGACCGTTGCTGATCGGCGTGTTGAGGGTTTTGTGCAGATGCCCTTTGCGCATGTCGGCATCGATCAGCACCACGCGCTGGCCGCTGAGGGCCATGACCGCCGCAAGGTTGGACGAAACGAAGGTCTTGCCGACCTGCGGGCTCGGCCCGGAAATCATGATGCGGTTGTTGGTCGAATCGAGCCCGGCAAAGTGCAGGCAGGTGCGCAGGCTGCGGATCGATTCGATCGACAGATCGGTCGGGTTGCGCAGCGCCAGCAGGTACGCCGGCTTGTCGACGCCGTCGCGGGCGCGGCCCTTTTTGTTGTCCTCTTCTTCCTGCAAGGCGCTGTAGGGAATCGACGCATAAACCGGCAGGCCCAACTGCTCGATGCCTTCCGGGCCTTCAAGGCCTCGGCTGAGGGATTTGCGCAGCAGCACCAGGGCCACGCCGACAAACGCGCCAAGCAATGTCGCGATCAGCACGATCAGTGGTTTTTTGGGTTTGATCGGATTGGTCAGGTCGACATCGGCAGTGTCGATCAGGCGCACGTTGCCGACGGCCCCGGCGCGGACGATGTCGAGTTCTTGGGATTTGTTCAGCAACTGCGTGTAGATCTGCGAAGCCACCTCGACGTCGCGGGTCAGGTTGAGCAATTCCTGCTGGGTGGCCGGCAAGTCCTGAACCTTGCCTTCGAGGGATTTCTGCTGCTGGGTCAATTCGCCGATCTGCGTCATCAAGGCGCGATAGGCCGGGTGCTGTTTGGTGAACTTGCGATCGAGTTCGGCCTGCTGCATTTTCAGCTCGGAGATGCGCGTTTCCAGCGCCACCGACTGGCCCAGCACCGACTGGGTTTCCAGCGAGATGTTCACGGTCTTGCCGTGGGTCTGGTAGGCATTCAAGGCGTCGCTGGCCTTGGCCAGATCACGCTTGACCTGGGGCAACTGGCTTTGCAGAAACGCGAGGCTCTGCGCAGCTTCCGCCGAAGTGCGCCGTACGTTTTGCTCGACGTAGAGCGAGGCGATCTTGTTGAGGATCTTCACCGCCTCGGCCGCGTCCGAGCTGGCCAGCGCCAGACGAATGATCCCCGACTCCTTGCCCTGTTCGGAGATATCCAGCGCGTCCTGATAGCCCTGGATAGTCACGATGCGTGGATTGCGCACTACCTGAAAACGCGTGCCGGGGTTGGCCGACAAGTGCGCGATCTGCCCTTCTACACCGTCATTGGCAAACGCCTCGCCGGCGACGCCTTCGGCGAGCAGATTGTCGTTTTCATCGAATAGCTCAAAACGCTGCTGCTCGCCGGCGATCAGGGTGAGTTTCTTGCCGAGCAGGTCTTTCGGCAATTGCAGCCGAGTGAATTCCAGGCGCTCGCCACCCCAGGCATAACTGGTCAAACCGAAACGCGGCGGCGCGACGCTGGTCTCGCTGTCACCGCGATAGCGCCGTGAGAGAAAGCCGCCGATCAACGGGAACGTGTTGGGGGTGACGTCGATATCCAGGCGCAGGTCGTCAACGGTTTTGCCGATCACCGCGCGGGATTTGATGATGCCGATTTCGGTCACCGACGGCGATTGCCCGCCGAGCATGCTGTTGAGGTCGGAGAAACCGAGCATGTCGTTCTTTTTCGGTTCGACCTGCACCAGCGCGTTCGCCAGGTACACCGGCGTTGCCAGAACCGCATAGGCGACGCCGGTGACCATGAAGGCACCGGTCAGCGCGCCGATCAGCCACTTCTGGTCGATCAGGCTGCCGAAGATGCCGAGCAGATCAATACTGTCTTGATCATTGTCGCGGGTGCCGATTACGGACGGTAACTGCATAAGTCTGTTCTTACCATTTACTGTTCTGAAGAAGATTCATCAATGCCCGAGACGCTTTGCCCATGAACTAACAGCATCTTCAATCAATGCGTGGGCATGAATAAACGCGGCTTTGCCTTGACGATACGGATCATGTATTTCGCGCTCGCTCTGCCACTTGCCGAGCAGAAACACTTTGCCTCGGGCGTGCGAGGCAATCTTCAGCACTTGATTGACGTGGGTCTTTTCCATGACCAGGATCAGGTCCGAGTCATTGACGATGTCCGAGGTCAGTTGCCGCGCCTTGAAGGCCTCGGCGCAATGCCCGTGCTCTTCGAGAACCTGCCGCGCCGAGGCCTCCACGCCCTCGCCCACGCGGGCGGACAGGCCGGCTGAGGACACGGTGATGGCGGACTGGCCCAGCGCGTTGCGCAGCAGCAGTTCAGCCGTCGGACTTCGGCATATATTGCCCACGCAGACAACGAGGATCTTTTTGAACAAGTCTTGCTTTCCTGTGTAATATCAAACAGCCAACATGCCGTGAAAGTTAATGAACCCTCTCGACTTTCCTGCACTCAGAAATAGCTTCGCCCTGTTAGTACAGGAACATTAAGTACCACAGCGTTTTAAGCCGCCCCAACCACAATTAGCGGACTAAAAATAACTGTGATTTTCAGTTGCTGTTTTCCTGACAAAAAATAACATTCGCGCACTTAGTGCCATCACCGTTATCGGAAATTGAGTAACGGGACAAATATTCGTAGTTGTCATTCTCTTCAGGAGAGCAGACATGAAAACAGCACAGCGCAATAAACTCGCCGCCCTCGCCCTGATGGCGCTCGGTGCCGCCAGCCAGGTTCACGCCAGTGAGCTGTTCCCCAACCTTCCAGCAAAAACCATCGGCGTGCAGGTGAAAATCCAGAGCTTCACCGCCGCCGATGCCGCGCAAATCAAGGCCGCAGGCTTCAGCTTTGTGCGCTTCGGCGTGTGGAGCGACAGCCTCACCGCCAAGACGTATCAGAAACAGGTCAGTGACGCCTTCGCCGCCGCCGCTTCCGCCGGGCTGCCGGTGCTGCTGACGGTGCGCGCAATCAAGGCACTGCCGGCCACTTCGCCGGAGGAGCTGAACGCCGCCGGCGGTAAGTTCGCCACCACCGTGACCGGGCTGGAAAAAACCTGGAGTTCGCAATTGGTGGCGATCGAAATCTGGAACGAGCCGGACCTGGAAACCTATTGGCCGACGCGCAATTTCGATACCACCTTCGTGCCGTTCATGGCTGGCATGTGCAAGGCCTTCGAAGGTCAGCCGCAGACGACACCACGGGTCGGTTTCGGCTTCGCCCGCCCGCCAAGCGCGGGCTCGGCGTCGACGGTGGCGATGAAAAGTATCGTCAGCGATTACCCCAAATGCCTGAACGCCGTGTCCTATCACCCTTACGGCATGACCGCCACGCAGATCAGCAACGCACAGACCTTCATCCAGCAGAACTTCAATCTGCCGGGGGTCATCAGTGAATGGGGGGTTTCGGCCCTCGCCTCCAACGGTGGTCCCGAGGGGCAAGCGACCAAGATCAACGCGTTTATTACCGACGTTAAACGCCTGAATATTCCCCTGACGTCTATCTATGAATGGCGGAACAGTGATTCCGGCAGCAACGATCGCGAGAAGAACTTCGGCTTTCTCACCTCTGACGGCCAGCCAAAACCGGCGCGCTTGTCGGTAGAAGGTCTGTTGAACGCTGAGTAAGCCTTGGGCAACCGGTCTGTTCACAGGTCGGTTGCTTTGAACCTGTGGGCTGTTTTGGCATCGTATTCAGCGACACCGCGCCCCACCTTTCAAACAATCGTTTTCAGGTTGTTGCCGCAGGGGCCATCGATCCACGAATGCACCCTTGAGTGCCCGTCAGCGCTCGGGTAATGTCTTCAGACCCATAGGATAGAGCACGCCCATGACTTCCAAGCTGGAACAACTCAAACAGTTCACCACCGTGGTTGCCGACACCGGCGACTTCGAAGCGATCGCCCGAGTCAAACCGACCGATGCCACCACCAACCCTTCCCTGCTGCTCAAGGCTTCGGCCATTCACGGTTACGCCGAACTGCTGAACGATTGCGTTCGCGACTGCAAGGGCGATGTCGGCCTGGCCAGCGACCGTTTCGGCGTCGCAGTGGGCAAGGAAATTCTCAACGTGGTTCCGGGCCGCATCTCCACCGAAGTGGATGCGCGCCTGTCCTTCGACCAGGATGCGATCCTCAAGCGTGCGCATCGCCTGATCGAGCTGTACGACAAGGCCGGCGTTGGCCGCGACCGCGTGCTGATCAAGATCGCCTCGACCTGGGAAGGCATCCGCGCCGCCGAGATTCTCGAGAAGGAAGGCATCCAGACCAACCTGACCCTGCTGTTCTCCTTCGCCCAGGCCGCCGCCTGCGCCGACGCCGGCGTGTTCCTGATTTCACCGTTCGTGGGCCGTATCTACGACTGGTACAAGAAGGCCAACGGCAACGACTACACCGGCGCCGATGATCCGGGCGTGCAGTCGGTGACGCGCATCTACAACTACTACAAGGCCAACGACTACAAGACCGTGGTCATGGGCGCGAGCTTCCGTAACATCAACCAGATCGAACAACTGGCTGGCTGTGATCGCCTGACCATCAGCCCGGAACTGCTGGAGAAGCTGGCCGCCGATACCGGCAAGCTGGAACGCAAACTGGCGCCGGGCAATGCCGGTGAAGCGCGTCTGAGCCTCAACGAAGCGCAATTCCGCTGGTTGTCCAACGAAGACGCAATGGCCACCGAGAAACTGGCTGAAGGCATCCGTCAGTTCGCCCGCGATCAGGAAAAACTGGAAGCGTTGCTGCAGGCCAAGCTGTGATTTGAGTTTGTAGAATGCAAAAAGGGCGAACCTTCACAGGTTCGCCCTTTTTCATTCTGCATTGAGAGGCGCGTTGACCGAACTGAAACCTTCGCGAGCAAGCTCGCTCCCACAAGGGGATTTGTGATCGAACTGATCCAGTGTGGGAGCGAGCTTGCTCGCGAAGAGGCCAGCCCAGACACCATCAATTCATGAGATCAGTGTCCTTCCAGGGCATTGACCAGATCATGAAACGCTTCACGATTGGAATCGTTCAGGCCCATGAGAATCTTGTGCGCTTCCAGCACCTTGATTCGCACCACTTCTTCGGATTGGTCCTGATCCGGCAGGTCGTCCAGGCACTCCGGGCACGGCACCGGGTGGTTGACGATGTTGAACACCTGCTCGAAGCCCATCGACTGCAAAAGCCGAGTGATGTCTTCGTGGGTGGTGACAACCGTCGGCAAAAGGCCGACCTTCTGCCGCGACAGGATCGACAGTTTGGCCAGCAGGCCGAGGGTGGTGCTGTCGATGCTGCGGGTTTCGGTCAAATCGATCACGATCGCGTTGAAATTCAGCGCGGTGAAGATTTTCTCAATAGTCGCATCCAACGCCGAACACAGGGTCAGGCGAACTTCACCGACGAACTTCAAGACGAAGGTGCCGTCCTGCTCGGCGAACTGGATTCTACCGGTACTCATTAAAGATTCCTGCTCAACACCAACAGGGCGATATCATCCGGCATCTCCCCTAGCGTGGCCAAACCAAACACTTGCCGCAGACCATCCAGGCTGCCGCCCGCTGACTTCACCCGTTCGGGCAAAGCAGCCTCTTTTTCTTTGAGCGTTGCTTCCGGCAAAAGGTCCAGAATGCCATCAGACATCAGCGTCAGGCTGAACGTCGGCGGCAGCTCAAGCACGTGGTCTTCGTAGGTGGCTTCATTGAAAAGGCCCACCGGCAGGCCACGGCCTTCGAGATAACGAACACTGTCAGGCGTGTACAACACAGGCAAAGGCAGATGGCCGCCAATGCTATAGGTCAACAAACCGGTCTCCTCGTCGATGACTCCACCGACCATTGTGACGTGTTTACCCAGCTTACAACTGATCAGTCCCCGGTTGATATGACCGAGCACTTCCGAAGGCTTGAACTCCGGCAAGGTACCGCTGCGTTTCGATTCGAAGAGCAAACGCGTGGTCATGAATTTCAACAGCACGGTGACGAAGGCTGATGACGCGCCATGCCCGGAAACATCCGCCAGATAAAACGCGACCCGGCGCTCGTCAACGCGGAAATAGTCGACAAAATCACCCGACAGGTACAGCGACGGGATGATCTGGTGGGCAAAATTAAATTCGTCAATGCTCCACGGGCTTTCCGGCAGCATGTTCATCTGCACCTGGCGACCGGCGTTCTGGTCTTCCTGGAGCAGGTTCAGGCTGGCTTCGAGCTCGCGGTTGGCCTTTTCCAGCTTCTCGCTGTAGCGCTGGTTTTCCAGCAGCAGTCGCGCACGATCCAGGGCCCGACGCACGGAGTGCTCGAGCACAGCCAGATCTTCGAGAGGCTTGATCAGGTAATCCGCCGCGCCCAGGCGCAGGGCCTCGACCGCGTCGTTCATCACCCCGGCACCGGAGACCACGATCACCGGCGTATCGGGTGAGCGCTCGGTGACCTGACGGATCAGTTCGAGACCGCCCATCTGCGGCATGCGCAGATCGCAGATGACCAGATCGGGCTCGTCTTGCTCGAATACCTGAAGACCCTGTTGACCGTTGCCGGCCTGCAGGACGCTGAAACCACTGTCTTCCAGATAGGCCGCGAGGCTCGCGCGCACTACCTCGTCATCATCGATTATCAGCAGCGTGGCACTGGTTTTTGGCATGTGGGCAAACGGCGCCAGAATTAGGTTGGCGTAGTGAGCGGGGCATCGGCCCTGCGCAGACTACTGGATTCGCTTTCTAGCCTCTCTGTTGCAGCGCTTTCAAGCATTCGCCTGGCGCGCGGTTTTAAACAGAGGTGCCCTTCTAAGGCGCAGACGGTACTCCCATCCGCAGAGCGTTTCAAGCATGCGCCGATTGTCGCTTGACGACTTTGTTTGTCAAATCACCGGGAGTTATAAGAACCGCTCCAACGGTAACCCGATGGAAGGTAGTGGCAGTCGCAGGCGACGCTCTGGCGCGGACAAAAAAGGCGACCCGAGGGCCGCCTTTTTCATCACCGGTCGAAATCAGAAATCGTCTTCGACCTGACCGTCCTTCACCTTGAACTCGCGGTTCTGCAGGTAAGCGTTGCGGATGAAGGTGTATTTGTCGCCGCTGATCAGCTTCTCGCTCGACAGCAGGCTGGCGCGGGTGTCGACGATGTTCAGGCCGAAGATCGAGTTACGCGTCGGCACGTGGTCGATGTAGCGGTACGCGCCGGTGAAACTGTCGACATATTTCGACGGTGCGTCACGCAGGGTGCTCGGCCCCATCAGCGGCAGCATCACGTACGGGCCGCTGCCCACGCCCCAGTAACCGAGGGTCTGACCGAAGTCTTCGTCGCTGCGGTTCAAGCCCATCTTGGTGCCGACGTCGAAGAAGCCGAGCAGACCGAAGGTGGTGTTGAAAATCAGTCGGGCGGTATCAACGCCCGCTGCAGCCGGTTTGGCCTGGAGAATGTTGTTCGCCAGGTTGGTCACGTCACCGACGTTGCGGAACATATTGTGAATGCCGTCTTCAACGAACTGCGGGGTGATGAACTCATAACCCTGCGCCAAAGGCTTCAGCGCGTAAGTGTCAACGAAGTCGTTGAACTGGAAAATCGGCCGGTTGACGCTTTCCCAAGGGTCTTCTTCGGTGGCCGCCTGGGTGGCGAACGGCGCCAGCAACAGGCTGGCACATACACTTAGCTGAGTGAGCGAAGGGCTCCAGCGCATAGAAAAACTCCTTGGATTTGATACTGGCGCGGACCTCTCGGCCCAAGCATTAAGGCCGCTAGTATAAGCATAAACGGCGATTTGGGCAGTGCGCCGCTGCAAGGATATGCAGGAAGTTTCCTACGCAGGCTTTCACCCGCCTGTCATGCAACTGTCACCCGCGCGCCCTAGTCTTGAGCGTTATTTCAGGGACGTTGCCATGACTCACGCCGAAACCTTGCCCGTCGCCGCGCCCGGCCTGACTGCCGTGCTGTTCGGCCTGAGCGGTTGCCTGGTGGATTTCGGTGCCCGTGCCGCGCAAGAGCTCAACGCCCAGCCGGAACATGCCAAAACTACACCCGGCGCACTCGATAGCCTGAAAAGTTTGCAGCGCCAGGGAATTCCCTGCGCGTGGCTCGACGAATTGCCCGCTGCCCTCGCTCAGCCACTGGCCGCCTCGCTGCCAGACTGGATCAAACCGACGCAACATTCAGCAACAATGAATCCATGGCCAGCGCCCAACGCGTGCTGGCAGGCGTTGATGAGTTTGAACATCGACCGCCTCGACGGCTGCGTGCTGGTCAGCGGTGAGCCGCGCCTGTTACAGGCCGGTCTGAATGCCGGGTTATGGACGATTGGCCTGGCGTCCTGTGGCTCGCTATGCGGCCTCAGCCCGAGCGAGTGGCAGGCTTTGTCACAAAAGGAACGCGAAAAGTTGCGCGGCAAGGCAACCGTGCAGTTGTTCGGCCTGGGTGTGCATTCGGTAATCGATCATCTCGGCGAACTGGACGCCTGCCTCGCAGACATCATCCTGCGCCGCGCCAAAGGCGAAAAGCCCTGATCGGCGTCATGCAGGTTTACCGAGAGTGGATTAATCTAAAGGTCAGCCATAGACCTTTGGCGCGTGGCTGCGGTCAATGCCAGTGCCTATTGATAAAAGGAAACCACCATGCCCGCCCAAGAACTGCAAAAACAGCTCGATACCCTGCGCGAGCAGCTGGAACACAATCCACCGCTGTCGGAAGCCGAGCGTGAGGATCTGCATGCGCTGATGGCGCAGATCGAATCGGAAATCCAGCTGGAAACTGCCACCCAGGACGCGAGCATCGCCGACGGCGTGAACCTGGCGGTCGAGCGCTTCGAAGTCGAACACCCGGCGATCGCCGGCACCCTGCGCAATATCATGAATACGCTGGGCAGCATGGGCATCTGACGCCCCGCCGCACAAAAAAGCCCTGCCAGCGATGGCAGGGCTTTTTCATTTGCAAAATGTGCATGCAAGCCCTTGTGGGAGCGAGCCTGCTCGCGAAGGCGTTCGTGTCAGTCGACATCATCGTCGAATGAACCACGGGATATCGCACATTCCGTTTCTTTATTGACGTACGAGCCGGTGATTCGGCAGCTGCACCTCTTCAGTGCTGCGATACGGGTTGATATCCAGCCCACCCCGGCGCACATAGCGCGCAAACACTGTGAGTTTCTGCGGCTTCAACAACCGCTGCAGATCAAGAAAAATCCGCTCAACGCATTGCTCATGGAAGTCCGAATGCTGGCGGAAGCTGACGATGTACTCCAGCAGGCTGGCGTGATCCAGCGCGGCGCCGCGATATTCCACTACCACGCTGCCCCAGTCCGGCTGGCTGGTCACCGGGCAGTTGGATTTGAGCAGGTGGCTGTGCACGCTCTCTTCAACGATCCGCGAAGCATCGCAACGCAGCAGCTCCGGACGCGGGTGTTCATAATTGCTCACGCTGATATCCAGATCGTCGATGCACACGCCCGGCAACGCCACCACGCCTTCAGCTTCCACGTCTTTCAGACTGCGCACCCGCACGCCCACCGGTTTGCCGGCAGCGGCGGACAGATCCTTGACCAGCGTCGCTTGCAATGTCGCGACGTCGGCGAACGGCGTCTGGTTCAGCGAGTTGAGGTAGAGCTTGAACGACTTCGATTCGATGATGTTCGGCGAGTCCGCCGGAATGCTGAATTCAGCGATCGCCACCACCGGTTTGCCCGACGGCAGCAGCCACGACAGCTCGAAGCAGTTCCAGAAATCCACGCCTTTGTACGGCAGGGTTTCGGCGGTCAGGCCCAGCTCGGCCCATTTCGCGGTACGCGGAATCGGGAACAGCAGGGATGGCGTGTAAGTGGCGATGTATTCGCTGGATTTGCCCAGCGGCGAATGTTCGGCTGCGGGATGCATGGCGGAAACCTGACTGAAGAATCAGCGGATTCTACCAGCCTTTGCCCGCGCCTTTGAGTGCTTACTGACTGACTGTCAGTTTGCCAACCATGCCGGCCTGATAATGCCCGGGGATATTGCAGGCAAACTCGAGCGCCGTGGCCTTGCTGAAAGTCCAGGTCAACTCGGCGGTTTTGCCCGGCTCGACCAGCACGCTGTTGAGGTCGTCATGCTGCATGCCATGGCCCATCGCCGCGTGATCCATGCCTGCCATGTCGTGGGACATTTCTTTCATGCCGGTAGGCGTGAGCATGCCGCTTTGCTGCATCTGCAACATTTCCTGCTGGTGACTGGCATGCATCGCCGCATCACCGAGGTTGAATTCGTGCAGCAACTGGCCTTTATTCACCAGCACAAAGCGAATCGTCTCACCGGCCTTGACCTGTATGGCTTTCGGGTCGAAGTTCATGTCGCCCATGACGACTTCGATAGTCCGCGTGGCCTGGCTCGCCGCTGCCGGCTGGCCGAAGGCGAAGGTGTGCACCGGTGTCGCCCAGGCTGGCGTACTCAATCCCAGCAGACAGGCGGCTATTTTCAGCGAGGTGCGCAAAAACATGGTCGTACTCCAACAAGAGAAGGTTCAGCCTGTGGGAAACTCTAACCACCCAGGACTGGCATCGACCTGACAGGCAGATTACAACTTTGTCAGCTTGGCGCTCATCGCCGGATCTCACGGTATAACGCCTTCGCCCTTCCAAATACCAACCCCGCCCGAGTCGCCCATGAAACTGTTGATCGTCGAAGACCAAGCGAAAACCGGCCAATACCTGCGTCAGGGCCTGACCGAGGCCGGATTCAATACCGAGCTGGTGGCTGACGGGATCAGCGGCCAGCAATTGGCCTTGAGCGGCGACTACGCGCTGTTGATCCTCGATGTAATGCTGCCCGGGCGCAGTGGCTGGCAGATTCTCCAAGCGGTGCGTAGCGCCGGCCTCGACACGCCGGTACTTTTTCTCACCGCCAAAGACGCCGTGGAGGACAGGGTCCACGGCCTCGAACTGGGCGCCGACGATTATCTGGTCAAGCCGTTCGCCTTTTCCGAGCTGCTCGCGCGGGTGCGCAGCCTGTTGCGGCGCGGCAGCGCGATCGCCCAGGAAACCAGTCTGCAACTGGCCGATCTGCGCCTGGATCTGATCCGCCGCCGGGTCGAACGCAGCGGCCAGCGCATCGACCTGACCGCCAAGGAGTTCGCCCTGCTGGAAATGCTCCTGCGCCGTCAGGGTGAAGTCCTGCCCAAATCGCTGATCGCCTCGCAGGTCTGGGACATGAATTTCGACAGCGACACCAACGTCATCGAAGTGGCGATACGCCGCTTGCGCCTGAAGATCGACGATGACTTCCCCAACAAGTTGATCCACACCGTGCGCGGCATGGGTTACGTGCTCGAAGAGCGTTCGCTGTGATGCGTCGTTGGTCATTGAGCACGCGCCTGGCACTGTTGTTTGCCGCTTGCACTGCGGTGGTCTCGCTGTTCGCCGGGGTGCTGTTCGACCGCGCCAGCGAGGCGCACTTCATCGAACTCGATCAGCAACAACTGGAGACGAAACTGATCGGCCTGCGCCGCGCCTTGCAGGATCTCCAACCTGCGCAGCGCGAGGCGCGGCTGGCCGATGAACTCAACCGGCAGGCGGATCTGTCGTTGCGCATCACCAGTGGCGACGGGCAGCACTGGTACGACAGCTCGGTGCAGATTCCGAAGAATCTGCCGCTGCAAACAGGCCTGTCGACCATCAGCCATGACGGCACCGACTACCGCGTGCTGCGCGCCCCGCTCTACCCGGACGCAGCGGATTCGCCACAACTGACGCTGCTGCTGGACATCACCCATCACCAGCATTTTCTTACGCGCATGCAGCATCTGATCTGGCTGACCGTCGGCCTGTCAGCGCTAGCTACCGCCCTGCTCGGGGCCTGGGCGGCGCGCAGCGGTCTGCGCCCGTTGCGGCGGATGAGCGCAGTGGCCCGTGGGATTTCCGCGCAATCGCTGAATGCCCGACTGCCTGAAGAGAAGATGCCACCAGAGCTTGCGGAAATGGCCCACAGCTTCAACGCCATGCTCGCACGCCTCGACGACTCGTTTCAGCGCCTCTCGGCATTCTCCGCCGACATCGCCCATGAGCTGCGCACACCGTTGTCGAATCTGCTGACCCACACCCAGGTCACCCTCACCCGCCCACGCGCACTGGAGGACTACCGCGAAGCGCTGCACAGCAACCTCGAAGAACTGCAATGGATGGCGCAACTGGTCAACGACATGCTCTATCTGGCCAAGGCTGACCACGGCTTGCTGATGCCCAAGCGCGAACCACTGGAGCTGGCGGATGAGGCCGACATGCTGCTGGAGTTTTTTGCGCCACTGGCGGAAGACGCTGGTGTGAGCTTGAGCCGTGAAGGTGAGGCGCAAATCGAAGGTGATCGCGGCATGTTGCGCCGGGCCTTGTCGAATCTGCTGGATAACGCGCTGCGGTTTACCCCGGCCGAGGGTTATGTGCGCTTGAGCATCGTCGACGAGGGGGAGACCGTGCGCGTCTGCGTCGAAAACAGTGGCGAGGGGGTTTCAGCGCAATTACTGCCGCGTCTGTTTGACCGCTTCTATCGAGCGGATCCGGCGCGGCAGGAAGGTAGCAGTGAGCATGCGGGGTTGGGTCTGGCGATCACCCAGTCGATCGTGCGGGCACATGGCGGGACGATTCATTGCGAATCTGAAGCGGGTTGGACGCGGTTTGTAATCGAGTTGCCTCGGACCTGATCGTTCCCACGCTCTGCGTGGGAACGAGCATGGAGTCGCTTACGAATATCTCAGCGCATGCGCCGGTTCGATCTTCGCCGCCCGCCACGCTGGATACACAGTGGCCAGGAAGCTCAAAATGAATCCCGCCGAGCAGATCAACAGCACATCCCCACCCTGCAGTTCCGAAGGCAGGTTGCTGACGAAATACACGTCCGAACTGAAGATATGCTGGCCGGTCACGCGCTCGACCCAGCCGACCAGTTCGCTGACATTGAGCGCCGCAATCACGCCCAGCACGCCGCCAATGATGGTGCCGACAATACCGATCACCGTGCCCTGGACCATGAAGATCGCCATGATCTGCCGGGGCGTAGCGCCGATCGTGCGCAGGATCGCGATGTCGGCGCCCTTGTCGTTCACCACCATGATCAGCGTCGCAATGATGTTGAACGCCGCCACCGCGACGATCATCAGCAACAGCAGGCCGATCATGGTTTTTTCCATCTTCATCGCGCTGAACAGGCTGCCCTGGGTGTGGGTCCAGTCGTCAGCCTTGAAGTCAGCGCCGAGGCCACCGGCAATGTCCGCAGACACCTTCGGCGCCGCGTACAGGTCCTTGACTGCCAGCCGCACGCTCTGCACCTGATTCGGCTGCCAGTGCTGCATGGTCGCGGCATCGGCGACGTGGATCAGGCCCATCGAGCCGTCCAGCTCGGCGCCGACCTTGAACACGCCCACCACATTCAGGCGCTGCATGCGCGGGGTGATACCGCCCGGCGCGGTGCTGACTTCCGGGACGATCAGAGTGATCTTGTCGCCGACATTGAGGCGGAAACGCCGCGCGGTGATTTCACCGATCACCACACCAAATTCGCCCGGCTTCAAGGCATCGAGACGGCCCTGGACGATGTGCTGGGCAACGATCGACACCTTGCCTTCCTGGGCCGGATCAACGCCGCTGATCTGAATCGGCTGCATCGAACCCTTGTAGGACAGCATGCCTTCCATCTCGGTGAACGGCACGGCGGCAGTCACTTCGGGATTTTTCATCGCGGCGGCGGCCACCGGCTGCCAGTCATCGATCGGCTTGACGCCAACGATGGTGGCATGGGGCACCATGCCGAGGATGCGCGAGCTCATCTCGCGCTGGAAGCCATTCATCACCGACAGCACCACGATCATCGCCAGCACGCCGAGGGCGAGGCCGATCATCGAGGTCATCGAAATGAACGAAACAAAGCGATTGCGGCGCTTGGCGCGGGTATAGCGCGTGCCGATGAAGATCGATAACGGTCTGAACATTCGCTGGGGCACCGTATAGAAATAAAAGACCCGGCGCCGTTACGGGCGCCGGGTTTCAGCCAGTCAGATGGGAGTGAGGCAACCTTCCTGCAACTGCAGGACGCGGTCCATCTGGCGAGCCAGGTTCATGTCGTGCGTCACCACCAGAAACGCCGTGCGCATCGAAGTGCTCAGCTCCAGCATCAGATCCTGAATGCCTTCGGCGGTGTGCAGGTCGAGGTTGCCGGTCGGCTCATCGAGCATCACCAGCCCCGGGTTGTTGACCAGGGCACGGGCGATGGCCACGCGCTGACGCTCGCCGCCGGACAGTTCCGCCGGTTTGTGTTCCAGACGATGGCCGAGACCGACGCGCTCCAGCAATGCCGTGGCACGCTGACGCGCCTCAGGGATGGCGGTCTTGCCGATCAGCAGCGGCATGCAGACGTTTTCCAGCGCGGTGAATTCCGGCAGCAAATGGTGAAACTGATAAACGAAACCAAGCGCGCGATTGCGCAGCAGGCCACGCTTTTTCTCGCTCAACGCAGACAGTTCTTCACCGTCGAGCCAGACGCTGCCCTTGCTTGGCGTATCGAGACCGCCGAGCAGGTTGAGCAAGGTACTTTTGCCGGAACCGGATTTACCCACGATCGCCACACGCTCGCCTGGGTGCAACTCCAGTTGCAGGCCGGCCAGCACTTGTACCGACTCCGGACCCTCCTCGTAGGATTTGCCCAGATTACGGCAGCTCAGAATTGCTTGTTCACTCATGCCCGACTCACTCATAACGTAACGCCTCCGCCGGCTGGGTGCGCGCGGCACGCCAGGCGGGATACAGGGTGGCGAGGAAACTCAGGACCAACGCAGCGGCGCAGACCATGACGACGTCCTGGCTCTGTACCTGCGAAGGAAGATAATCAATGAAATACACGTCAGCATTAAGAAACTTGTGGCCGATCAGCCCTTCAAGCGCCGAAATGGCCGCACTGACATTCAGTGCCGCGAGGATCCCGACCACCGCGCCGATGGCCGTGCCGACCACGCCGATTACCGTGCCCTGAACCATGAACGTGCGCATGATCGTGCCCGGTGTCGCGCCGAGGGTGCGCAGAATGGCGATGTCGCCCTTCTTGTCGTTCACCACCATCACCAGCGTGGAAATGATGTTGAACGCGGCGACGGCGACGATCAGCAGCAACAGCAGCCCGATCATGGCTTTTTCCATGCGGATCGCTTGATACAGGTTGCCGTGGGTGCGCGTCCAGTCGCGGGCGTAGTAACGATCTTCGCCGAGCTGCTGGGCAATGTTCCACGCCTCGCGCGGCGCCTGGAACAGGTCGTCGAACTTCAGCCGCAGGCCCTGCACCTGATCGGCTTTCCAGCGGTGCATTTTCGCCAGATCCTGCAGATTGGTCACGCCGAGGTAGCCGTCGAGCTCACCGGCGCCGACATGGAAAATCCCGACCACGGTGAAGCGCTTCATGCGCGGGAACATCCCCGCCGGGGTCACGCTGACCTCCGGTGCGACAAAAGTAACCTTGTCGCCGATGCCGACGCCGAGCTTGGTCGCCGCCTTGTCGCCGATGACGATGCCGAAGCTGCCCGGTGTCAGGTCGTCGAGTTTGCCCTGCTTCATGAAGTTGTCGATGATCGACACATTGCGCTCGAGCGCAGGATCAATGGCATTGAGCAACACCTTGGAAACCTGACCGTTGTTGGTCAGCAGGCCCTGCATCTGGGTGAACGGCGCCACCGCCGTCACCTGCCGGTTCTGCTTGACCTTGTCGGCCAGGCTCTGCCAGTCATTGATCGGCTCGCCGGTCTCGAGAGTAGCGTGGGGCACCATGCCCAACACGCGGGTGCGCATCTCATGATCGAAGCCGTTCATCACCGAGAGCACGACGATCATCACGACCACGCCAAGGGCGAGCCCGATCATCGAAGTCAGGGAAATGAATGACACAAAATGATTGCGACGCTTTGCACGGGTATAACGCGTGCCGATAAATACGAAGAGAGGTCTGAACATGTCGGGGCTTGTTCGGAGGGAAAAGGAACGTCCTTGTGGCGGGGGTCGAAAACCAGCTTTACACTCAGACCACCGCCGCTACCATGGGTTCGCCATGTCGACATTAGATGAAGAAGATCGCCGCGAATACTACCGTATCGAGGACACGATCGCACTGGAAATTCGGCCCCTGTCCGCTCCCGAAGCCGCAGGCCAGGAAGTGTTGCAGGATGCATCCCCACTCTTCAACCTGCTCAGCGAACTGCACCTGAGCGAATTCGAGTCGCAGCACCTGTTGCGGCAGATCAGCGAGCGCGACCGCGCCATCGCCGCGTTTCTCAAATCGCAGAACAAACGCATTGACCTGCTCAGCCAGGTGATCGCCCTGACCGTGCTCGGCCACATCGGCGAGCCGCAGCCAGTGATCATCTCCGAGGGCGGGATCGACTTTCAGTACCCGACCCCGATTGCCACTGGCGCACACCTGTCGGTGAAACTGGTGCTGATGCCGCAGGCACTCGGCCTGCTGCTGCGTGCCCGGGTCACCCATTGCGATCCCAAGGGGGATGGGTATGACGTCGGCACCGAGTTCGAGCGTCCGACCGATGCCCAGCGCCAATTGCTCGCGCGCTACATCTTGCAAAAGCAGGCTCAGGAACGCCGTCTGGCCCGCGAACAGAACGAATCTGGCATTTAACTTAAGGAAGCACCGTGACCCTCATCTACGGCCACCGCGGCGCCAAGGGCGAAGCACCGGAAAACACCCTGAGCAGCTTTCAGGAATGCCTCAAGCACGGCGTGCGCCGCTGCGAACTGGATCTGCACCTGTCCAAGGACGGCGAGCTGATGGTCATCCATGACCCGACCCTCAAGCGCACCACCGACCGTCGCGGCAAAGTCGTCGAGCACACCGCTGCCGAGCTGGTCACCTACGACGCGCGCAAGGGCGGCCCGGGCTGGATCAAGCCGTGCCCGATTCCGACGCTGGAAGAGTTGTTCGAGCAATGTGATTTCGAGCACTGGCAGCTGGAAGTCAAAAGCGCATCACGCACCCGCGCGGCGACTACCGTGCTGGCGATTCGGGAAATGGCTCAGCGCCACGGCCTGCTCGACAAGGTGACGATCACTTCGAGTTCGCGGGAAGTCTTGAAGGCAGCGCTGGATCTGGTACCCGACGTATCCCGTGGCTTGGTGGCCGAATATGCCTGGCTCGATCCGCTGAAAGTCGCGGCGAGCTACGGTTGCGAGATTCTCGCCTTGAACTGGACGCTGTGTACGCCGGAACGCCTGCAGAAGGCGCAGCGTCAGGGCCTGCATGTGTCGGTGTGGACCGTCAACGAGCCTGCACTGATGCGCAGACTCGCCGACTTCGGCGTTGACAGCCTGATTACAGACTTTCCCGGTTTGGCCACTGCCACCCTTGAGAATTGCTGAAATCGGTCTCCCCGGCCGGCTCAGGCCACCGGCCGGAGCCCGTCAAAAAAGCCGGTTGAGGCCGTCGTACGCCGCGACCCGATAGGCTTCGGCCATGGTCGGGTAGTTGAACGTGGTGTTGACGAAATACTTCAGGGTGTTCAGCTCGCCCGGCTGGTTCATGATCGCCTGACCGATGTGAACGATCTCCGACGCCTGATAACCGAAGCAGTGCACGCCGAGCACTTCCAGCGTTTCGCGGTGGAAGAGGATCTTCAGCATGCCTTGCGGCTCACCGGCAATCTGTGCCCGCGCCATGCTCTTGAAGAAGGCCTTGCCGACTTCGTACGGCACTTTCGCCTGGGTCAGCTCCTGCTCGTTCTTGCCGATCGAGCTGATCTCCGGAATGGTGTAGATGCCGGTCGGCACGTCATTGACGAAGCGCCAGCTGCCATTGTCGACGATGCTGCCAGCGGCGGAACGACCCTGGTCATGGGCGGCACTGGCCAGGCTTGGCCAGCCGATCACGTCACCGGCACCGTAGATGTTCTCCACGCAGGTGCGGTAGTTCTGGTCGACTTCGATCTGGCCACGGCTGTTGACCTTGACCCCGATGTTTTCCAGACCCAGCGTGTCGGTGTTGCCGGTACGGCCGTTGCACCAGAGCAAGGCGTCGGCCTTGATCTTCTTGCCGGATTTCAGGTGCAGGATCACGCCGTTGTCCACGCCTTCGACGCGGTCGTACTCTTCGTTATGACGCACGGTGATGTTGTTGTTGCTGAAGTGGTAGCTCAACGCCTGGGAAATTTCCGAGTCGAGGAAGCTCAGCAACTGGCCACGGTTGTCGACCAGCTCGACCAGCACACCCAGACCACTGAAGATCGATGCGTATTCGCAACCGATCACACCAGCGCCGTAAACGATCAGTTTGCGCGGGGTGTGGCCGAGGCTGAGGATGGTGTCGCTATCGTAGATACGCGGGTGGTGGAAATCGATGTCCGCCGGGCGATACGGACGCGAACCGGTGGCGATGATGATGTGCTTGGCCACCAGTTTTTCCACCACACCGTTGCCGCAGACCACTTCGATGGTTTGCTCGTCGGCGAAGCTGCCGGTGCCGAAGAACACGTCGACGCGGTTACGGGCGTAGTAGCCGGTGCGCGATGCGACTTGTTTGGAAATGACTTTTTCGGCGCTTTTCAACACGTCCGGGAAGGAGAACCAGCGTGGCTCGCCGATCGCGCGGAACATCGGGTTGGTGTTGAACTGCATGATCTGCCGCACCGAGTGACGCAGTGCCTTGGACGGGATGGTGCCGAGGTGGGTGCAGTTGCCGCCGACCTGGCGACGGCTGTCGACCATCGCGACCTTGCGCCCCGCTTTGGCGGCGTTCATTGCCGCGCCTTCTCCCGCCGGGCCGGAACCCAGTACCACCACGTCGTAGTTGTAGACAGCCATGCGTACTCCTCAGAACAGGCCGCGGTGCCAGCAGCACCGGCGGCTAAATCACGCCGAACGGCGGCGCGAAGGAACAATTGGGGGCCA
The DNA here is from genome assembly GCF_004307525.1 of Pseudomonas sp. Sample_21. Lineage (NCBI taxonomy): Bacteria > Pseudomonadati > Pseudomonadota > Gammaproteobacteria > Pseudomonadales > Pseudomonadaceae > Pseudomonas > Pseudomonas sp. Sample_21. Next base: position 23,086 of record NZ_RCNZ01000063.1, read on the forward strand.
GTGAAGAACCCGGACACAGTCTATAGAAGCGTCAACGCCGCGCACATTAACCCTTGGTCGCGTCGTAGGCTACTTTTGCCTGCACTACAACGCCAGCTTTCGTCTTGTCTTCGGTCAGTTTTTTTCACCGACAAGCTGCGCAAATGCCTGACTGCTGCGGGTGACGAAACCTGTATCGGCACGCAGGACAAAGAATGCAGCAATGTCATGCTTTTGGGCATAGTCCCGCGCCCTTTCCGGCCCGAGAATCAGCAACAGCGTCGATAGTCCATCGGCCATCAACGCTGAAGGATGAATCACCGTGACTGACGCCAGATCATGTAGGACCGGTCGCCCGCTGCGTGCATCGAAGGTGTGGGAATAACGCCGACCGTCCTGCAGAAAATAATGGCGGTAGTCACCGGAGGTGGACACGCCGTAGCCATCGACATCGATAATCCGCTCGGCTACTTGCTGGTCATCGCGAGGCTCTTCGAGAGCGATGCGCCACGCTGAACCATCCGGCTTCTTGCCCCGGGCTTTGAGTTCGCCCGTGGCTTCGACCAGATAATTGTCGATGCCCATGCCCTGCAATCTGGCGGCGATGGCATCCACGGCGTAACCGGCGGCAATACTGTTGAAGTCGACTTCGACGGCGGCGTCCTTGCACAACTGCTCGCCGTCGATGCGCAGATGCTGATGACCGACTCGCTGCATGACCTCGGCCACAGCGGCCGCATCAGGGATCTTTTCTTCGCGTCCTTGCGGGCCGAATCCCCAGAGGTCCAGCAGCGGTTCCACGGTCAGGTCGTAGGAGCCTTCGCTTTGCGTTGAAAGCTGTTCGCCGATGCGGACCAATTCGAGCACCGCTGCCGGCATGGCTTGGCAGCTATCGGCGGGCAAGGCGTTGAAACGTTCGATGGCGGAGTCACTTCGGTAAGTCGACAGCTGTTGATCGACTTCACCGAGGATGGCCTGCACTTCGCCGCGCACCCGCGCAGGATCGGCGCCCCCGGCGTGGCGCACGTACTTGACCGACCAGGTGCTGCCCATGGTCGAGCCACCGACCTGTTCCAGGGAGTCGCCGTTGCCGCAGCCAATCAAAGCCGCCGCCAACACCACAGGCCCCAACCAGCGTCCAGTTAACAATTCTTCATCTCCCCGCAAAACCACGGCGGCCATTATGAACTACAAGCGCCCGCTCGCTTCCCCATGGCTGCAACGCCTTTATACAAAATTGAACAGTGAGTACCTCCCATGTCCTCCACCACGGGCAAAGGCAAAGCGATCTTTCGCGTTGTCAGCGGCAACTTCCTCGAAATGTTCGACTTCATGGTCTACGGCTTCTATGCCACGGCCATCGCCAAAACCTTCTTCCCCACCGACAGCGCCTTCGCTTCGCTGATGCTGTCGCTGGCGACCTTCGGCGCCGGCTTTCTGATGCGCCCGCTGGGGGCAATTTTCCTCGGCGCCTATATCGACCGTCACGGACGGCGCAAAGGGCTGATCATCACTTTGGCGATGATGGCCGCCGGTACGGTGCTGATTGCCTGCGTGCCCGGTTACGCGACGCTCGGCGTCGCCGCACCGCTACTGGTGTTGTTCGGCCGCCTGCTGCAAGGCTTCTCGGCGGGCGTGGAATTGGGCGGCGTGTCGGTGTATCTGGCGGAAATTTCTACGCCGGGGCGTAAAGGCTTTTTCGTCAGTTGGCAGTCCGCCAGCCAACAGGCAGCCGTGGTGTTCGCTGGCTTGCTCGGCGTTGCTCTGAATCACTGGCTGAGTCCGGAGCAAATGGGCGAATGGGGCTGGCGCGTGCCGTTTCTGATTGGCTGCATGATCGTGCCGGTGATTTTCTTCATCCGTCGCTCGCTGGAAGAAACTCCGGAATTCCAGGCGCGCACCCACCGCCCTACCCTCGGCGAAATCGTCCGCTCGATCGGCCAGAACTTCGGCATCGTCATTGCCGGCATGGCGCTGGTGGTGATGACCACGGTTTCGTTCTACCTGATCACTGCCTACACGCCGACATTTGGCAAGGCTGAGCTGCATCTGTCTGATCTGGATGCGCTATTGGTGACCGTATGCATCGGCTTGTCGAACTTCTTCTGGCTACCGGTGATGGGCGCGGTATCCGACAAGATCGGCCGAAAACCCTTACTGCTGGCAGCGACGATTCTGGCGATCCTCACGGCGTATCCGGCGCTGTCGTGGCTGGTGGCGAACCCGAGCTTCAGCCATTTGCTGATTGTCGAACTGTGGCTGTCGTTCCTTTATGGCTCGTACAACGGCGCGATGGTGGTGGCGCTGACCGAGATCATGCCGGTGGAAGTGCGCACGACCGGTTTCTCGCTGGCGTACAGCCTGGCGACGGCGACGTTCGGCGGCTTTACCCCGGCGGCGTGTACCTACCTGATTCATGTGCTGGACAACAAGGCAGCACCGGGGATCTGGCTCAGTGGCGCGGCGGTGTTGGGGTTGATTGCGACGTTGGTATTGTTCCGTGGCAACCGGCATGAGTTGCGCACGGCGCAGGCTTCGGTAGCCAGCGGCGCCTGACAGAATGCTTTCGCGAGCAGGCTCGCTCCCACAGAAGATTGTGAACGACACTGATCCAGTGTGGGAGCGAGCCTGCTCGCGAAGAGGCCGGCAAGGACACAGAAGATCCAACAGGCCCACAAACAAAAACGCCCCGACAAAATGCCGGGGCGTTTTCATTCAAGCCTGAGGCTTAGCGCGGGAACGCTGGCGGATTCACATCAGCCATGTCTTCCATTACGCGAACTACCTGGCAGCTGTAGCCGAACTCGTTGTCGTACCAAACGTACAGAACGACGCGGTTGTCCTGCACGATGGTCGCTTCAGCGTCGACCACACCAGCGTGACGCGAGCCAACGAAGTCGGTCGACACCACTTCCTGCGAATTGACGAAGTCGATCTGCTTGTGCAGCTCAGAGTGCAGCGCCATGTAGCGCAGGTACTCGTTCATCTCTTCACGGGTGGCGGCTTTCTCAAGGTTGAGGTTGAGAATGGCCATCGACACGTTCGGCGTCGGCACACGGATCGCGTTACCGGTCAGCTTGCCGGCCAGCTCAGGCAGAGCCTTGGCAGCAGCGGTAGCGGCACCGGTCTCGGTGATTACCATGTTCAGCGCGGCGCTGCGGCCACGACGATCGCCCTTGTGGAAGTTGTCGATCAGGTTCTGGTCGTTGGTGTACGAGTGAACGGTTTCGACGTGACCGTTGATGATGCCGAACTTGTCGTTGACCGCTTTGAGCACCGGCACGATGGCGTTGGTGGTGCAGGAAGCAGCCGAGACGATCTTGTCGTCAGCGGTGATTTCACCGTGGTTGATGCCGTGAACGATGTTCTTCAGCTTGCCCTTGCCAGGCGCGGTCAGAACAACGCGGTCGATGCCCGGGCACGCCAGGTGCTGACCCAGGCCATCGGCGTCACGCCATACACCGGTGTTGTCCACCAGCAGCGCGTCTTTGATGCCGTACTGGGTGTAATCCACCTCGGTCGGGTTCTTCGCGTAGATCACCTGGATCAGGTTACCGTTGGCGGTGATGGTGTTGTTTTCTTCGTCGATGGTAATGGTGCCGTTGAACGAACCGTGCACCGAATCGCGACGCAGCAGGCTGGCGCGCTTGGTCAGGTCGTTCTCGGCGCCTTTGCGCACGACGATGGCGCGCAGACGCAGGCCGTCGCCACCACCGGTTTTCTCGATCAGGATGCGCGCCAGCAGACGGC
>NZ_RCNZ01000104.1:0-84250 GCF_004307525.1 Pseudomonas sp. Sample_21
TGTTCGTGTCCCTGGTGGAGAAAAATCTGTCGAAGGTGGCGGTATGAGTTCCGAGTTCGGTCCCAACCTCGTCGCCCTGCAAACCATCGTCTACCGCGAGGTCAAACGCTTCATGCGGATCTGGCCGCAGACGTTGCTGCCGCCGGCGATCACCATGGTTCTGTACTTCGTGATTTTCGGCAACCTGATCGGCCGGCAGATCGGCGACATGGGTGGCTTCACCTACATGGAGTACATCGTGCCGGGTCTGATCATGATGTCAGCGATCACCAACTCCTATGGCAACGTGGTCTCGAGCTTTTTCGGCAGCAAGTTCCAGCGCTCGATCGAAGAGCTGATGGTTTCGCCGGTGTCACCGCACACCATCCTGATCGGCTTCACCATTGGCGGCGTATTGCGCGGTCTGGCAGTGGGTCTGATCGTGACGATTCTGTCGCTGTTCTTCACAGATTTGCAGGTGCATCACCTCGGCGTGACCATTCTGGTGGTAGTGCTGACCGCGACAATCTTCTCGCTGCTGGGCTTCATCAACGCGGTGTTTGCGCGCAACTTCGATGATATATCGATCATTCCGACCTTTGTGCTGACCCCGCTGACTTACCTGGGCGGCGTGTTCTACTCGATCACTTTGCTGCCACCGTTCTGGCAGACCGTGTCGCTGGCCAACCCGGTGCTGCACATGGTCAACGCCTTCCGCTACGGCATCCTTGGTGTCTCGGATATCCGTATCGGCATCGCCATCACCTTCATGCTGGTGGCGACCGTGGTGCTGTATCTCGGCTGTGCGCGGTTGCTGGTGAGCGGGCGCGGGATGCGTACCTGATCCCGACCGCAGCGCTTCCATCGCGAGCAGGCTCGCTCCCGCATTGGAATGATGTTCTCTGTGGGAGCGAGCCTGCTCGCGAAGGGGCCAGCACAGACACAACAAAAAACGGCCTCCCATCGCGGAGGCCGTTTTGCATTCATTTCTGCCGGCTTTTCTTGCGCCGCCGCCATTGCCGCGCTACCCACCAGCGCCAGTACAGCATCACCAGAAAGTACGCGAGGACGCCCAGCACCAGACCGACGACCACCGAGCCCAATAAAAACGGCTGCCACAATGTCGACAGCTCACCGCTGATCCATTCCCAGGTCAGCTCGTCCGGCAGATGCCGCGCCGGCACATCCATCAGGAACGCCCCGGCCTGGTAGGTGCAGAAAAACACCGCCGGCATGGTGATCGGATTGGTCAGCCAGACCAGACTCACCGCGATCGGCATATTGCCGCGCACCATCACCGCCAATGCCGCCGCGACCAGCATCTGCGCGGGTATCGGCAGGAATGCCGCAAACAGGCCGACCGCCATCGCCCGGGCGACCGAGTGGCGGTTGAGATGCCAGAGGTTCGGGTCATGCAGCAACGTGCCGAGAAAGCGTAAGGATTTGTGTTCCCTGATGCTCGTCGGGTCGGGCATGTAACGTTTGAATAAGCGCCGGGGCATAAGGCTTCTCGGTCGGTTAAGGCGGCAAGTATGTCTGGATTCTACGAACCGCCCATTCAGACTTTGTGACAATTGTTGACGACGGTGGTGCCGCAGGCCCGCTATGCCTAAGGAGGGGACTCTCAAGGACGGGCATATGCGCACAGGGATGATGGCGCTGGCAGTCGGTCTGCTGGCCCCGGTTTTTTTGCCGGCCTTGCCGCCGGTCGGCTTGCTGGTAGTGCTGCCAGTGGTGGCGCTGATGCTGCTGCCGTTTCGCAGCTATCCATTGGCTTTTTTGCTGTTTGGTTTCACGTGGGCTTGTTTCAGTGCGCAGTGGGCGCTGACTGACCGCTTGCCACCGGGCCTGGACGGCGAGACCCGTTGGCTTGAAGGGCGGGTGGTCGGCTTGCCGCAACACAACGATGGCGTGGTGCGTTTCGAGCTGGCTGATGCGCGTTCACGCCACGAAAAGCTGCCATCGCTGCTGCGCCTGGCCTGGTACGCCGGGCCGGCGGTGAATAGTGGTGAGCGTTGGCGTCTGGCGGTGAAATTGAAGCGCCCGGGTGGCTTGCTCAACCCGCACGCCTTCGATTACGAGGCCTGGCTGCTGGCGCAACGGATCGGGGCGACCGGCACGATCAAGGATGGCCAGCGCCTGGCTGAGGCCCGGTATGCATGGCGCGACGGCGTCCGCCAGCGCCTGCTGGCGGCCGATGCGCAAGAACGAGAGGGCGCGCTGGCGGCGCTGGTGCTTGGCGACGGTTCAGGCCTCAGTCGCGAGGATTGGCAGGTGCTGCAAGACACCGGCACCGTGCATTTGCTGGTGATCTCCGGCCAGCACATCGGCTTGCTCGCCGCAATGATGTATCTGCTGGTCGCCGCGCTGGCGCGTTTCGGAATCTGGCCGGTGCGCTGGCCATGGTTGCCGTGGGCGTGTGGCCTGGCCTTCGCGGCGGCGCTGGGTTACGGCCTGCTCGCCGGTTTCGATGTGCCAGTGCAGCGCGCCTGCGTGATGGTGGCGCTGGTGCTGCTGTGGCGCCTGCGTTTTCGCCATCTTGGTGCGTGGTGGCCGTTATTGCTGGCGTTCAATGGCGTGCTGTTGTTCGATCCGCTGGCCAGTTTGCGTCCAGGTTTCTGGCTGTCCTTCGCGGCGGTGGCAGTGTTGATCTTCACTTTCGGCGGGCGGCTGGGGGCCTGGCGCTGGTGGCAGACCTGGACCCGCGCGCAGTGGCTGATCGCAATCGGCTTGTGTCCGGTGTTGCTGGCGCTGAGCTTGCCGATCAGCGTCAGCGGGCCGGTAGCCAATCTGCTGGCCGTTCCGTGGGTCAGCCTCGTGGTGCTGCCGCCGGCATTGCTCGGCACGCTATTGCTGCCCGTGCCTTATGTTGGCGAAGGGCTGTTGTGGCTGGCCGGTGGTTTGATCGACTGGCTGTTTATCGGGCTGGCGCTGATTGCCTGGCACTGGCCGGCGTGGATACCTGCCGCCATTCCACTCTGGGCGTTGATCCTGGGCAGCCTTGGCGCGATTTTATTGCTGTTGCCCCTAGGCGTGCCAATGCGACCGTTGGGCTGGCCGCTAATGTTGCTCCTGGCATTGCCGCCTCAAGAGCGAATAGAAGAAGGGCGGGCCGATGTCTGGCAACTCGACGTCGGCCAAGGCCTGGCCATCCTCATCCGCACCCGCCATCACGCGCTTCTCTATGACGCCGGCCCGCGTTTCGGCGAGTTCGATCTCGGCGAGCGAGTGGTACTGCCAGCGTTACGTAAACTTAATGTCCAAGCGCTCGACTTGATGCTGCTCAGCCACGCTGACGCCGATCACGCTGGCGGCGCCCGGGCGGTAATGCAGGGATTGAAGGTGCACCGCGTGGTCAGCGGCGATGCGCCAAACCTACCGCCGGAGCTGAACGCCGAAGTCTGCGCAAGTGGCGAACGGTGGCAGTGGGACGGCGTGCAGTTCCAGCTCTGGCAATGGTCGGCGGCCGATGACAGCAACCAGCGCTCCTGTGTATTGCAGATCGTGGCCAACGGTGAACGCCTGCTGCTCACCGGCGATATCGACATTCGCGCCGAGCGCGTTCTGCTCGACAGCCCGCTGGCCGTGCCGACGCAGTGGCTGCAATCGCCCCATCACGGCAGCCGCAGTTCATCATCGATGGCCCTGCTCAAAGCCTTGCAGCCCGAAGCGGTGCTGATCTCCCGTGGCCACGGCAACTCCTTCGGTCATCCGCATCCAACCGTGCTGGAGCGATACCGCAAGCAAGGTCTGCGCATCTACGACAGCGCCGAGCACGGTGCCATTCATCTGCAACTGGGCAGCTTCAAACCGCCGTGGACGATGCGTCAACAGCGGCGTTTCTGGCGCGATCCACCGGTGGCTGGCCGTTGATCGGTGCCAGCATGAGTGCCACCTCACGGTCGTCGGGGCGGCGACTCTTAATCGCGGATCGGTATGGTAAAGTGGCGCACTTTTTCGAGGGGACTGTCACTGTGTGGGAATTGGTCAAATCCGGCGGCTGGATGATGTTGCCGATCATTCTGAGTTCCATCGCGGCCATGGCGATCGTCGCCGAGCGCCTGTGGACACTGCGCGCCAGTCGCGTCACCCCCGAGCATCTGCTGGGTCAGGTCTGGGTCTGGATCAAGGACAAGCAGCTCAACAAGGAAAAACTCAAGGAATTGCGCGCCAACTCGCCGCTGGGGGAAATCCTCGCCGCAGGCCTGGCCAATTCCAAGCATGGTCGCGAGATCATGAAAGAGTGCATCGAAGAGGCCGCCGCGCGGGTCATTCATGAACTCGAACGCTACATCAACGCACTCGGCACCATAGCCGCCATGGCGCCGCTGCTCGGCCTGCTCGGCACCGTGCTGGGCATGATCGACATTTTCAGTGCCTTCACCGGCTCCGGCATGACCACCAATGCTTCGGTACTGGCCGGCGGTATTTCCAAAGCGCTGATCACGACCGCAGCGGGCCTGATGGTCGGGATTCCAGCGGTGTTCTTCCACCGGTTTTTGCAGCGCCGCATCGACGAGCTGGTGGTCGGTATGGAGCAGGAAGCGATCAAACTGGTGGAAGTAGTGCAGGGCGACCGTGATGTCGATCTGGCCGAGGGCAAAGCGTGAAATTCCGTCGCAAGCCCCGGGAAACCGTAGACATCAACCTCGCGTCGCTGATCGACGTGGTGTTCATTCTGCTGCTGTTTTTCGTGGTCACTACCACTTTCACTCGGGAAACCCAGTTGCGCGTGGATCTGCCGGAAGCGGTCAGCGGTTCGCCTGCCGAAGATCAGCAGGTCAAACAGCTGGACGTCGCGATCAGTGCCGAAGGCGTGTTCTCGGTGAACAACAAGATTCTGCCGAAGAATGATCTGGCGACGCTGATGGAAGCCATGCAGAAAGAATCCAACGGCGACACCAACATGCCGCTGTCGATCAGTGCCGATGGCAAGGCCCAGCATCAATCGGTGATCACCGCCATGGACGCGGCCGGCAAGCTCGGTTTCAGCCATCTGCGCATGACCACGGTCGAGGCGGCGCCGAAATCCTGATGAGCCTGTCCGATCGCCTGCTCGCCGCGTGGTATCAGGGGCATCCGGCCCTGACGCTGCTGCGGCCACTGGAAATGCTGTATCGCCGCGTGGTGATCAACAAACGTCAGCGCTTTCTCGACGGCGAAGGTGAAATCTACCAATCGCCGGTTCCGTTGATCGTGGTCGGCAATATCACCGTTGGTGGCACCGGCAAGACGCCGATGATTCTCTGGCTGATCGAACATTGCCGACGCCGTGGACTGCGCGTCGGCGTGGTCAGTCGCGGTTACGGCGCCAAACCGCCGCAACTGCCGTGGCGGGTTGAGGCCGAGCACAGCGCCGAGATTGCCGGTGACGAGCCGTTGCTGATCGTCCAGCGCACCGGCGTGCCGCTGATGATCGATCCCGATCGCAGCGCCGCCGTCAAAGTCTTGATTGCCAGTGAGCCACTGGACCTGATTCTGTCTGACGACGGCATGCAGCATTATCGTCTGGCGCGGGATCTGGAACTGGTGCTGATCGATGCCGCACGGGGCCTGGGCAATCAGCGCTGTCTGCCGGCCGGGCCGTTGCGTGAGCCGGTCGAGCGCCTGCAAAGTGTCGATGGCGTGCTGTTCAACGGTGCCCTTGATGATCGCGACGATGGTTTCGCCTTCCGCCTGCAACCCACCGCGCTGGTCAATCTGCGCAGCGGCGAACGTCAGTCGCTCGAGCATTTCCCGCCCGGGCAAGCGCTGCATGCGGTGGCCGGGATCGGCAATCCGCAACGTTTCTTCAATACCCTCGAAGCGCTAGACTGGCGGCCGATCGCCCATGCATTTGCCGACCACGCCGAGTACAGCGTGCAGGCGTTGAATTTCACCCCGTCATTGCCGTTGGTGATGACCGAAAAGGACGCGGTGAAGTGCCGTGCCTTTGCTGCTGCCGACTGGTGGTATCTGGCGGTCGATGCCGTGCCGTCGCCAGCCTTCGTGGCCTGGTTCGACACTCAGCTGATGCGCCTGTTGCCGGATCGTCTGCTGCCTTAACTCTTTTATTTCTGGGAATGTTCATGGACACCAAACTGCTCGACATCCTCGCTTGCCCCGTGTGCAAAGGCCCGCTCAAGCTCAGCGCCGACAAGACCGAACTGATCAGCAAGGGCGCCGGCCTGGCCTATCCGATCCGCGACGGCATCCCGGTGATGCTGGAAAGCGAAGCGCGCACCCTGACCACCGACGAGCGTCTGGATAAATGACCACAGCCTTCACCGTTGTCATCCCGTCGCGGTTCGCCTCGACCCGTCTGCCGGGCAAGCCGTTGCTGGATATTGCCGGCAAACCGATGATCCAGCATGTCTGGGAACAGGCGAGCAAAAGCAGCGCGACCCGCGTCGTTGTTGCAACTGACGATGCACGCATCGTCGAGGCATGCAAAAGCTTTGGCGCCGAAGTGGTGCTGACCCGTGAAGATCACAACTCCGGCACCGATCGTCTGGCCGAGGTCGCAGCGAAACTCGGTCTTGCGCCTGATGCGATCGTGGTCAACGTCCAGGGCGATGAGCCGCTGATTCCGCCAAGCGTGATCGACCAGGTCGCCGCCAACCTTGCTGCCCACACCGAAGCGCGCATGGCCACGCTGGCTGAGCCGATCGAAGACGTGGAGACCCTGTTCAACCCCAACGTGGTCAAGGTCGCCAGCGACATCAACGGCCTCGCGCTGACTTTCAGCCGCGCGACCTTGCCATGGGCACGCGATGCATTTGCCAAGAGCCGCGAGCAGCTGCCAGAAGGCGTGCCCTATCGCCGCCACATCGGTATTTATGCCTATCGCGCCGGGTTCCTCCACGACTTCGTGAGCTGGGGGCCGTGCTGGCTGGAAAATACCGAATCTCTTGAGCAACTGCGTGCCTTGTGGCACGGCGTGCGTATCCATGTTGCCGACGCGCTGATCGCGCCGCCGACCGGTGTCGACACCGTTGAAGACCTTGAGCGGGTTCGTCGCCTGCTGGGGGCCTGATGCGCGTTCTGTTTGTGTGCCTGGGCAACATCTGCCGTTCGCCCACCGCTGAAGGCGTGTTGCGTCACAAGTTGCGTGAAGCCGGGCTGGCCGATGTGGTCGAAGTGGCCTCCGCGGGCACCGGTGACTGGCACGTCGGCAACCCGCCGGACAAGCGCAGCCAGGCCGCGGCGAAAGTGCGCGGTTATGACCTGTCGACGCAACGCGCGCAGCAGGTCAGCCGGGCCGATTTCGCCAGCTACGACCTGATTCTCGCCATGGACAACAGCAATCTGCGCAACCTCAAGGCCTTGCAGCCGTCCACCGGCAGGGCCGAGCTGGATCTGTTTTTGCGTCGTTATGCCGGGCTGCTCGATGAAGTGCCGGATCCGTATTACGACGGTGATCAGGGTTTCGAGCAGGTGCTCGATCTGATCGAAGCGGCCTGCGACCAGTTGCTGATCGAAGTGAAGGGCCGTTTATGAGTTTGCAGGTGCAACCGCAAGTATCTTTGCAGGCCTTCAATACGTTTGGCGTCGATGTGCGCGCGCAGCTGTTTGCCGAAGCCCACAGTGATGACGATGTCCGCGAAGCGCTGGCCTATGCCGCGTCCCATGACGTGCCGTTGCTGGTGATCGGCGGCGGCAGCAACTTGCTGCTGACGGCGGATATTCCGGCGTTGGTATTGCGCATGGCTACGCGCGGCATCCGCGTGCTCAGCGACGATGGCAGTCGTGTGGTGGTCGAGGCGGAAGCGGGCGAACCGTGGCATCCGTTCGTGCAGCACACGCTGGCCGCGGGTTTTACCGGGCTGGAAAACCTCAGCCTGATTCCCGGCACCGTCGGCGCCGCGCCGATGCAGAACATCGGCGCCTATGGTGTCGAGATCAAGGACGTGTTTGCCGGCCTGACTGCGCTGGACCGCGAGAGCGGCGAGCTGCGGGATTTCAGCCTGGAGCAGTGCAATTTCGGCTACCGCGACAGTGTGTTCAAGCAGCAGCCGGGACGTTGGCTGATCCTGCGGGTGCGCTTCAAGCTTGATCGCGCCGCGCACCTGCATCTGGAATACGGCCCGGTCCGTCAGCGCCTGAGCGAGCAGGGCATCGAGCAGCCGACGCCCAGCGATGTCAGCCGCGCCATCTGCAGCATCCGCAGTGAAAAACTGCCGGACCCGGCGGTGCTCGGCAATGCCGGCAGCTTTTTCAAGAATCCGCTGGTGCCTGCCGCTGTGGTCACGCAGATCCAAGCGCAGCACCCGGATCTGGTGGCTTACCCGCAAGCCGATGGGCAGATGAAACTGGCCGCTGGCTGGCTGATCGAACGCGCCGGCTGGAAAGGCTTCCGCGACGGCGATGCCGGCGTGCACAAGTTGCAGGCGCTGGTGCTGGTCAACTACGGCACGGCCACCGGCCTGCAACTGCTCGACCTGGCGCAACGTATCCAGAAAGACATCGCCGAACGGTTTCATGTCGAACTGGAAATGGAGCCCAACCGGTATTGAGGCTACGCTTGCCTGACGCCATCCAAAGCCCTGCACTGATGAAAAAAGTGCAGGGCTTTTTTGTTAATGCTGGGTTAACTTAGCGAGCTAACGATACCAACCATTTGCTCCACCCAAAGGCCCGGTGCAGACGTTCCCGTCGGCGCAAGAGAGCCTGATTAGCCTGAGTCGATCTGCGCGAACCCACCGCTGATTTTCCGGCGGCAGATTGCTCGACCCCATAACCACTAAAAAATATGCGGGCGTGCCCATGATTACCCTGAAACTCAACGGTCAAGACCACTCCCTCGATGTCACCGAAGACATGCCGCTGTTGTGGGCGATTCGTGACATCGCCGGTTACAACGGCACCAAATTCGGTTGCGGCATGGGCCTGTGCGGCGCCTGCACCATCCATATCGACGGCTTGCCGGCACGCAGTTGCATCACGCCGATCGGCTCGGTGATCGGCCAGAACGTCACCACCATCGACAATCTCCACGCCGACCCGGTAGGCCAGGTCGTGCAGCAAGCCTGGCTCGACAGCGCCGTGGCTCAATGCGGTTATTGCCAGGGCGGGCAGATCATGTCGGCCACCGCTCTGCTGAAAACCAACCCCAACCCGAGCGACGAGCAGATCGAAGAAGCCATGGTCGGCAATATCTGCCGCTGCGGTACTTACAACCGGATCAAAACCGCGATCCGCCAGGCCTCCACCCAACTGAAGGGGGTGAAGGCATGAGCCGCGTCCCGAATGATTTCGCCCTGAGCAACCTCAGCCGCCGTGGTTTTCTCAAAGGCGTCGGCGCCACCAGCGCGCTGGTCCTCGCCGCGAGCTGGGGCTGGCAGGATGCGCTGGCCGATGACGCTGCGAAGAAGTTTGGCGCCGATGGCATGCCGAATGGCTGGATCGACGATCCCAAGGTCTACGTGAGCATTGCTGCCGATGGCAGCGTCACCGTGGTGTGCAACCGTTCGGAAATGGGCCAGGGCGTGCGCACCAGCCTTAGCATGGTGGTTGCCGATGAACTCGAGGCCGATTGGGCGCAGGTCAAAGTGCAGCAGGCGCCGGGTGACGAAGTGCGCTTCGGCAACCAGGACACCGATGGTTCGCGCAGTATGCGTCACTGGTACGAGCCGATGCGGCGTTGCGGCGCCGCCGCGCGGACCATGCTTGAACAGGCGGCCGCTGCGCAGTGGAAAGTGCCGGTTGGCGAATGCCATGCGGAGCTGCACAAAGTCATTCACAAACCGTCCGGCCGCGAACTGGGCTACGGCGAACTCGCCGCTGCCGCCAGTGCGCTGGCAGTACCGGCGCGTGACAGCCTGCGTCTCAAGCAGCCGTCGGAGTTTCGCTACATCGGTAAGGAAGGCACCAAGGCCATCGACGGTGCCGATATCGTCAATGGCCGCGCAGTGTACGGCGCCGACGTGCATTTCGACGGCATGCTCTACGCCACTATCGCTCGCCCGGCAGTGTACGGCGGCAAGGTCAAAAGCCTCGATGACAGCGCCGCGCTGAAAGTCCCCGGCGTGCTAAAAGTCATGCAGATCGAAGGCCGGCCATTGCCGTCAGAGTTCCAGCCACTGGGCGGCGTCGCGGTTGTGGCCAGCAACACCTGGGCGGCGATCAAGGGTCGCGAGGCGCTGAAGATCGAGTGGGACGACGGCCCGAATGCCAGTTATGACTCGATTGCCTATCGCAAGGAACTCGAAGCCGCGTCGCTGAAGGCCGGCAAAGTGGTGCGCAATACCGGTGATATCGACAAGGCCTTGAGCGGCGCTGCCAGCACTCTCGAAGCGTCGTATTACCTGCCGCATCTGGCGCAGGCACCGATGGAACCGATGGTTGCCATCGCCCGTTACAAGGACGGCGTCTGCGAAGCCTGGGCGCCGAGTCAGGCACCGCAGGTCACCCGTGAGCGCATCGCCGAACGCCTGGGCGTGCCGTTCGAAAAGGTCACCTTCAATGTGACATTGCTGGGCGGTGGTTTCGGGCGCAAGTCGAAACCGGACTTCGTCGTTGAAGCCGCGATCCTCGCCAAGGAGTTTCCGGGCAAGGCTGTACGGGTGCAGTGGACCCGCGAAGACGACATCCACAATTCGTATTTCCACACCGTGTCGGCGGAATATCTCAAGGCCGGCATCGACAAGAACGGCATGCCGTCCGGGTGGCTGCATCGCACCGTAGCGCCGAGCATCACCGCCTTGTTTGCGCCGGACATGAACCACGAAGCGGCGTTCGAGCTGGGCATGGGCTTTACCAACATGGCCTATGCGATTCCCAACGTCCGCCTGGAAAACCCCGAAGCCAAGGTACACACCCGCGTCGGCTGGTACCGCTCGGTGTCGAACATTCCCCACGGCTTCGCGATTCAGAGTTTCGTCGACGAACTGGCGCACAAGGCCGGGGAAGATCCGCTCAAGTACCAGATCAAATTGCTCGGCCCGGACCGGCAGATTGATCCTCGCACCTTGAGCGAAGAGTGGAACTACGGCGAATCGCCCGAGCGTTATCCGATCGACACCGGGCGCATGCGCACCGTGCTGGAAACCGCCGCCAAGGCAGCCGGATGGGGACGCAAACTGCCCAAGGGCCGTGGCCTCGGTCTGGCAGTGCATTACAGCTTCGTCACCTATGTCGCGGCGGTGATCGAAGTCGAGGTCAAGGACGATGGTTCGCTGATCGTGCACAAGGCCGACATCGCCGTGGACTGCGGGCCGCAGATCAACCCTGAGCGCATCCGTTCGCAGTTCGAAGGTGCGTGCGTCATGGGCCTGGGCAACGCCGTGCTCGGTGAGATCAGCTTCAAGGACGGTAAGGTCCAGCAGGACAACTTCCATATGTACGAGGTCGCGCGCATGTCGCTGGCGCCCAAGGAAGTCGCGGTGCATCTGGTGACGCCGCCGGGTGACGTGCCGTTGGGTGGCGTTGGTGAGCCGGGTGTGCCGCCGATTGCCCCGGCGCTGTGCAATGCGATCTTCGCCGCCACCGGCAAGCGCATCCGCAATCTGCCGGTGCGGTATCAGTTGCAGGGCTGGCAGAAGGCGCAAGCGTAATGGACAGCGTCGATCTCAACGTCCTGCGCAGCGTCCTCGAGTGGCGCCGCGCCGGACAGCGGGTGGTGCTGTTCAGCGTGGTGCAGACGTGGGGCACCGCGCCGCGCTCGCCCGGTGCCATGCTCGCCTTGCGCGAGGACGGCGTGGTGATCGGCTCGGTGTCGGGCGGCTGTGTCGAGGATGACTTGATCGCGCGGCTGCACGACGGCCGCATCGCCACCGACGGCCCGCCGGTGCAGATGATCACTTATGGCGTGACCCGCGAGGAGGCCGCGCGTTTCGGTCTGCCTTGCGGTGGCACCCTGCGCCTGACCGAAGAGCGCGTCGGTGACCCCGCGTGGGTGGCCGAGCTGCTGCAGCGGTGCGAAAACCACGAAATCGTTGCTCGGGAACTGAACATCGAAACCGGCGAGGTGCTGCTGGTTCCGGCGAGCAAGTCCGATTCGCTGGTGTTCGACGGCAAGATTCTGCGGGCGATTTACGGCCCGCGCTGGCGCTTGTTGCTGATCGGTGCCGGGCAGTTGTCGCGCTACGTCGCCGACATGGCGCGGCTGCTGGATTTCGAAGTGCTGATCTGCGATCCGCGCAGCGAGTTCGTTTACGGCTGGGAAGAGCAGCATGGCCGTTTCGTCGCCGGCATGCCGGATGAGGCTGTGCTGAACATCCAGACCGACGAGCGCACGGCGATTGTCGCCTTGACTCACGATCCACGCCTGGACGATATGGCTTTGCTCACCGCGCTCGACTCGCCGGCGTTCTACGTCGGCGCGCTCGGTTCGCGGGTCAACAGCCAGAAGCGCCGGGAAAATCTGGCTCAGCTAGGCTTGTCGCAAGCATCGATTGATCGCTTGCACGGGCCGATCGGCCTGCACATCGGCAGTCATTCGCCGGCAGAGATCGCCTTGTCGTTGCTGGCGGAAATTGTCGCGATCAAGAACGGTGTGGAGCTGAAACAGAAAAAACCGCTGGAGGGTGCATGAGCCAATCCATCGCAGTGATTGTGCTGGCGGCGGGCGAGGGCAAACGCTTTCGCCAGATCGCCGGCCCCGACAAAGACAAATTGCTCGCTGACTGCACCGGGCGTGACGGCGCGGTGCGCTCGGTCATCGAGCAGGTGCTGATGAATCTGCCAGCCAGTCTCGACAAGCGTGTACTGGTCACCACCGAAGCGCGACCGCAGGCGATGCGCATGGCCCAGGCTTATGGCTGCGACGTGGTGTCGATCGAATCGACCGGCATGGGCGACAGCATTGCCGCAGGTGTTGCCGCTTGCCCGGGCGCTGATGGCTGGTTGATTGTGCTCGGCGATATGCCGTTTATCCTATCTTCGAGTATCGAGCGAGTGCTCGCGGCGATGGCTGATGACGCGGTGAGCGTGCCGGTGGTGAGTGGCGAGTTTGGCCATCCGGTGGGGTTTGGTCGTTCGTTTGGCGCGCAGTTGCAGGCGCTGACCGGCGATCGTGGCGCAAGGCCGTTGTTTGCGCAGGGCAGGGTGGTGGAAGTGGCGGTGGATGATCCGGGGGTGTTGTGGGATATCGATGTGCCTGAATCTCTGGTATTTCCTCGGCCCTGAGCCGTGTTGTATCCCTTGTGGGAGCGAGCCTGCTCGCGAATGCGCTGGTTCAGTTACATGAATATTGTCTGACCCACCGCCTTCGCGAGCAGGCTCGCTCCCACAAAGGTTGTGGATGATGCCGGTATTTCAGGCAATAAAAAGCCCCGCCAGGCTTTCACCAGGCGGGGCTTTTTAATGGCTTCAGGAATTACACGAGTGGTTTAGGCTCGTGCTCTTTTTCCTGAGCTTCTTCGCGCTGTTCAACCGCGTCCTGAACGGAGCGTGGTGCTTCAGCGATCACCGATTCTACCGTTGCTTCTTCCGCGACCGGGGCAGGAGCTGCCTCGGTCACTTCAGCTGCAGGGGCCGGTTCGGCAGCCACAGGGGCCGCAGCGGCAGCCAGTTCGGCTTCCTTCTGCAGACGCTCGGCTTCACGCTTGCGACGACGCACTTCACGCGGGTCGTTTGGCGCGCGGCCGTTCGGCGTCAGGGCGCTGACCGGAGCCGGCGCTTCAACCACTGGCGCTGGCGCTTCGACTGCGGCTGGTGCTTCTTCAACCTGAGCTTCGGCAACCGGAGCTTCAACTACTGGTGTCGGCGCCGGCTCTGCTGCTGCAACTACTGGCTCGGAAACCATGGCTTGCGGCACTTCGGCTTCAGCGACTGGCACTGGGGCTTCGGTGACGGCTGGCTCGGCAACCCAGTTGAACGCAGTCTGCTCTTCGCGAACTTCACGCACGGTTTTGGTCACGTTTTCGCTGACGGTTTCTACCGCTGGCTCAGTGACGGCCGCTGGTGCTTCGACGACAGCTTCCGGTTCGGCAGTTGCTTCAGCCTGAGGTTGAGCTTCGCGGACCGGAGCGACTTCGATTTCCGGTGCAGCAGTCACTTCCACTGGTGTGGTGGCTTCGACAGCCGGCGTTTCGACTGGAGCAGTTTCCAGTGTGGCGGCGGTGGCGCGTTCAGCCTGCTCGTGGGCTTGGGCTTCTGCCGGAGCGCTGATGGTGCTGCTGGCAACGGCGGCGGTGACGGCCAGGCCAGCGGCCAGATCGGCAGTGCTTGGCTCGCCAGCGTTTTCAGCGGACTCGGATTCTTCCGAACCTTCGATCACGTTGCCGTTGGCATCACGTTGACGCTCGCGACGGTTGCTGCGACGACGCTGGCCACGGGAGCGACGACGTGGACGATCGCCTTCGGCGTTGTCCTGACCGTCTTCCGGCAGTTGCTCTTCGTTGTTGCTGTTCACTTCTTCTTCAGCGACGGCAGCAGCGGCCTGCTCGGCACGCGGTTGACGCTCTTCACGCGGTGGACGCGGAGCGCGTTCTTCGCGTGGCTGACGGGCCGGACGCTCTTCAGCGGTCACGGCAGCAACGGCTGCGGCTGCGGCTGGCGCGGCGTCCAGCGGCTCGCGCAGTTCACGCACGCGTTCTTCACGCTCGCCACGCGGCTTGCGATCTTCACGTGGGGCACGCGGTGCACGTTCTTCACGCGGGGCACGTGGTGCGCGCTCTTCGCGGGCTACCGGCGCTTCGCTGCGGGTTTCACGCGGCTCGCGGGCTTCACGTGGCTGGCGCTCTTCGCGCGGCTCGCGTGGTGCGCGCTCTTCACGTGGAGCACGTTCTTCGCGCGGCTTGCGTTCTTCATCGCGGCGACCGTTACGGTTGCGGCTCTGCTGACGACCGTTGCGGCGCTCTTCGTTGCGGGCAGGACGCTCGGTGGCAGCCGGTTTCGCAACCGCGACCGGTGCGGCTGGCTCTTCCTTGGTGGCGAACAGGCTGACCAGCGACTTCACCAGGCCCTTGAACAGGCTAGGCTCAGGTGCGGCAACCGGTGCAGGAGCAGGTGCGGCAGGGGCAACTTCAGTCGGCACCGGTGCATTGGCACGGGCCGGCGCGGTTTTCACTGCAGCTTCCTGGCGAACCAGAGTGCGAGTCGCAGCGGCTGGCTGGACTTCTTCGACTTCGGCAGCGGCGGCAGCGATTTCGTAGCTGGACTGGTTGGTCGCGGCTTCCGGGCTGTCGTCACGCAGACGCTGAACTTCAAAGTGCGGCGTCTCGAGGTGATCGTTCGGCAGAATGACGATACGGGCACGGGTGCGCAGTTCGATCTTGGTGATCGAGTTGCGTTTTTCGTTGAGCAGGAACGCAGCGACCGGGATCGGCACTTGCGCGCGAACTTCGGCGGTGCGGTCTTTCAGGGCTTCTTCTTCGATCAGGCGCAGAATGGCCAGCGACAGCGATTCAACGTCACGGATGATGCCGGTGCCGTTGCAACGCGGGCAGACGATGCCGCTGCTTTCGCCCAGCGATGGACGCAGGCGCTGACGGGACATTTCCAGCAGGCCGAAACGCGAGATGCGACCGATCTGCACACGGGCGCGGTCAGCTTCCAGGCATTCGTGGACTTTCTCTTCCACGGCGCGCTGGTTCTTGGCCGGGGTCATGTCGATGAAGTCGATGACGATCAGGCCGCCGATGTCGCGCAGGCGCAACTGACGGGCGATTTCTTCGGCGGCTTCAAGGTTGGTCTGCAGGGCGGTTTCTTCGATGTCGCTGCCTTTGGTGGCGCGCGCCGAGTTGATGTCGATGGACACCAGGGCTTCGGTCGGATCGATGACGATGGAGCCGCCGGAAGGCAGTTCGACGACGCGCTGGAATGCGGTCTCGATCTGGCTTTCGATCTGGAAACGGTTGAACAGCGGCACGCTGTCTTCGTACAGCTTGATCTTGCTGGCGTACTGCGGCATCACCTGGCGGATGAAGGTCAGGGCTTCGTCCTGGGCTTCAACGCTGTCGATCAGCACTTCGCCGATGTCCTGGCGCAGGTAATCGCGGATGGCGCGGATGATCACGTTGCTTTCCTGGTAGATCAGGAATGGCGCGGAGCGATCCAGCGAGGCTTCTTTGATGGCGGTCCACAGTTGCAGCAGGTAATCGAGGTCCCACTGCATTTCTTCGCTGCTGCGGCCCAGGCCGGCAGTGCGCACGATCAGACCCATGTCGGCCGGAGCAACCAGGCCGTTCAGCGCTTCACGCAGTTCGTTGCGCTCTTCACCTTCGATGCGACGGGAGATGCCGCCGGCACGCGGGTTGTTCGGCATCAGTACGAGGTAACGACCGGCCAGGCTGATGAAGGTGGTCAGGGCGGCGCCCTTGTTGCCACGTTCTTCTTTCTCGACCTGAACGATGACTTCCTGGCCTTCGCTCAGGACGTCCTTGATGTTGACGCGGCCTTCTGGGGCTTTCTTGAAGTATTCGCGGGAGATTTCTTTGAGGGGCAGGAAGCCGTGGCGCTCGGAGCCGAAATCGACAAAGGCAGCCTCAAGGCTTGGTTCGATGCGAGTGATACGGCCTTTATAGATGTTGGCCTTCTTCTGCTCGCGTGCACCGGATTCGATGTCCAGGTCGTAGAGGCGCTGGCCATCTACCAGTGCAACACGCAACTCTTCGGGTTGAGTTGCGTTAATCAGCATTCTTTTCATGTAGTACCGTCGGTTTCCGGGCTGCCGGAAACGGCGTTCGGCACACACGACTTCTCACGGTCGGTGTCAGGTGCGTCGGGAGTGGTTGGCCATTCCCGTGTCCAGCGATGTGCGGCCAATTGGGCCGATACCGCGACGTACGCGTCCTGCTTGCTGTGGCTACTTAAGCACTCAGTCAGGAGGAGGAATCAACCAGCGGCTGTGGACGAGATGAAGCGTCTTGATCAAAGCTTGTTGCTACACAGTCCGGCGGTTGTGCATCTCCACCCTACACGTATCCCTGATAATTCGGGTGCTGCCGCGCGCAGAATCCGCAGCGGGTTGGCATTTACCGTGAGCTCCGAAAGGGGAGGTCACGCATCATGGCTAATTCAGGCGATGTTTCCGAAGCAATCGCTCGGGGTCATTCGCAGTCGACTGCACTTTGTGAACTGGCCTTGAATGTTGCCTGCCGGGCGAGTGAGAACTCTGCTCGGCGGTGTAATTCAGGCCTCATGTCACCTGCGCTCGTTACAACCGCAAACTCCACCGTTACGTAGCGAAAGCCCCGTAGGACGGCCTCGCGCCCTGGTGAATTGCGTTGGTCAGGGCCGGTCTTTGACCGTGGTTCCGCTGTCCAGGCCGCTTTTGGCGGCGTTCGCGACTATAGCAGCAATGATTAAGTGCTTCAATTCCATAAAAATTGTTATCATCCGCGGCATGACAACTACTGCCCCTTCGACTCCAGGCGTTCAACTGCTTGAAGTCTCGCCGGAGTATGCCGGCCAACGAATCGACAACTTTCTCCTCGCCCGGCTCAAAGGCGTGCCCAAGACCTTGATTTACCGCATTTTGCGCAAAGGCGAAGTGCGTGTGAACAAAGGTCGGATCAAGCCCGAATACAAGCTGCAGGCCGGCGATATCGTACGCGTGCCGCCGGTTCGCGTGCCTGAGCGCGACGAACCGGTGCCGCTGGCCCAGGGGCTGTTGCAGCGCCTGGAAGCCTCGATCGTCTTCGAAGACAAGGCCCTGATCGTGATCAACAAGCCCGCCGGCATTGCGGTTCATGGCGGCAGCGGGCTGAATTTCGGCGTGATCGAAGCCTTTCGTCAGTTGCGTCCCGACGCCAAGGAGCTGGAGCTGGTTCACCGTCTCGACCGTGACACCTCCGGCCTGCTGATGATCGCCAAGAAGCGCAGCATGTTGCGCCACCTGCACGAGCAGTTGCGCGGCGATGGCGTCGACAAGCGCTACATGGCGCTGGTCCGTGGCAACTGGGCAACCTCGATCAAGCAGGTTCGCGCACCGTTGCTCAAGAGCAATCTGCGCTCCGGCGAGCGCATGGTCGAAGTCAATGACGAGGGCAAAGAAGCCCTGACGCTATTCAAGGTGCTGCGCCGCTTCGGCGATTTTGCCACCATGGTCGAGGCGAAACCGGTTACCGGTCGTACCCACCAGATTCGCGTGCACACCTTGCATGCTGGCCATTGCATTGCCGGTGACAGCAAGTATGGCGACGAGGATTTCACCAAGGAAATCCGCGATCTGGGTGGTAAGCGCCTGTTCCTGCACGCCTACATGCTGACCGTGCCGCTGCCCGACGGCGGCAAGCTGAATCTGCAAGCGCCCGTCGATGAAATGTGGGCCAAGACCGTGGAGCGATTGAGTGCGCCCATCTGATTACAAGCTGTTGATTTTCGACTGGGACGGCACCCTCGCCGATTCCATTCATCGGATCGTCGAGGCGATGCACTCGGCGTCCGGGCGTTCCGGTTTCGAGCTGCGCGATGACTTCGCCGTCAAAGGCATCATCGGTCTTGGTTTGCCGGAAGCGATTCGCACCCTATATCCCGAAATCAGCGACGCAGAAATGCTCGCGTTTCGCGAGTACTACGCCGATCACTACATCGCTGCCGAAGCCGTGCCTTCGCCGCTGTTCGAGGGCGTGGTCGAGTCGATGGCATCGTTTCGCGAGCAGGGTTATCACCTGGCGGTAGCGACCGGCAAGAACCGTCGCGGACTGGATCGGGTGCTCAAGGCCAATGGCTGGGAAGATTATTTCGATATCACCCGCGCTGCCGATGAAACTGCCAGCAAGCCACACCCTCTGATGCTTGAGCAGATTGTCAGCCACTGCGGCGTACGCCCGGAGCAGGCTTTGATGGTCGGTGATTCGTCGTTCGATCTGCTGATGGCGCGCAACGCGGGGATGGATTCGGTGGCGGTCAGTTATGGCGCGCAATCGATCGAGTCCCTGCAGCAGTTCGAGCCACGCCTGTCGATCGACCGTTTTTCTCAATTGCACGCCTGGCTGGGTCAGCGGGCTTAATACGTTTTTGCTGGGGTAGATGGCATGACCGACGAATGGAAAGCACCGGCCAAGGCAAGTGCCGACGACGGTGACGCGAAAAGCTGGAAGCTGTTGGAAAAGACTTTGCTGGCCGGCGTGCAGGAACAACGCCGTTCGCGGCGCTGGGGGATTTTCTTCAAGCTGCTGACGTTTGTTTATCTTTTCGTTGCGCTGCTGCTGTTCACGCCGCTGATGGACATGGAAAAAAGCGCCACCCGCGGCCCGAACTACACGGCGTTGATCGAGATCGACGGTGTAATCGCCGACAAGGAGCCGGCCAGCGCCGACAATATCGTTGGCAGCCTGCGCGCGGCGTTCGAAGACAAAAAGGTCAAGGGCGTGGTCCTGCGCATCAACAGTCCGGGCGGCAGTCCGGTGCAGTCCGGTTATGTCTATGATGAGATCAAGCGTCTGCGAGCTTTGCACCCGGAGATCAAGCTCTACGCAGTGATTTCCGATCTTGGTGCTTCGGGCGCCTATTACATCGCCAGCGCAGCGGATCAGATCTACGCCGACAAGGCCAGTCTGGTCGGCTCAATCGGCGTGACAGCAGCGGGTTACGGTTTTGTCGGCACCATGGAAAAGCTTGGGGTTGAGCGTCGCACCTACACCTCGGGTGAGCACAAGGCATTCCTTGATCCGTTCCAGCCGCAAAAGCCTGAAGAAACCGCCTTCTGGCAAAGCGTGCTCGACACCACTCACAAGCAGTTCATCAACAGCGTCAAGCAGGGTCGTGGTGATCGCCTGAAGGACAAAGAGCATCCGGAGCTGTTTTCCGGGCTGGTCTGGTCGGGTGAGCAGGCGCTGCCGCTGGGTCTGATCGATGGCTTGGGCAGTGCCAGTTCGGTGGCGCGTGATGTGATTGGCGAGAAGGAGCTGGTGGACTTCACCGTGCAGGAATCGCCGTTCGATCGCTTCTCGAAAAAGCTCGGCGCCAGCGTGGCAGAGCAGTTGGCGATGTGGATGGGTTTTCACGGGCCGTCGTTGCGGTAAGACGGTTCAAGATCGAAAGATCGCAGTCGGCGGCAACTCTTGCACGGATCGGTGTAGGAGCTGCCGAAGGCTGCGATCTTTTGCTTTTAAGGGATTTGCACGCCTTCGACCAACAACATGTCGATCAGGCGAATCAGCGGCAGGCCGATCAGGCTGGTGGCATCCGGGCCTTCGGTCGATTGAAACAGGCTCACGCCCAGTCCTTCGGCCTTGAAGCTGCCGGCGCAGTCGTACGGTTGCTCGATGCGCAGGTAGCGTTCGATGCGCGCCTGATCCAGCTGACGCATGTGCACGGTAAACGGCACGCAGTCGACCTGGCATTGCCCGGTGTGGCTGTTGAGCAGTGCCAGGCCGGTCAGGAAGGTCACGCTCGCGCCGCTCGCCGCCATCAATTGCTCGCGAGCCTTCTCGAAGGTGTGCGGCTTGCCGATGATCTGTTCGCCGAGGACGGCGACCTGATCCGAGCCAATGATCAGATGAGCAGGGTGGCTGTCCGCCAGGGCGCGGGCCTTTTCTTCGGCGAGGCGTTTGACCAGGTCGATTGCGGACTCGCCCGGGCGATGGCTTTCGTCGATGTCCGGCGAGCTGCAGACGAACGGCAAGTGCAGGCGGGCGAGCAATTCGCGGCGATAAGTCGAGCTTGAAGCGAGTAATAAAGGCAGCATGGACGTCTCCTGAGGCAGGTGCGGATTCTAGCGGAGGCGCGCAAGTGACGGACAGGGCACAATTTCCTTTGACATGGGTGGGTGCATCCCTATAATGCTGCGCCTATGTTGAATGACCCGATTCCACCTCACGTTGACCCGCGCAAATTGGCTGACCGTGGCACCACCCTTCAAGGTGAACTGCTGCTGGCCGATTTGAAGAGACTCTGCGACCCGCTTTCCGACGATGTCGGTACGGTGCAGGCAAAATTCGTTTTTGAACGAGATGAACGTAAGTCTGTGGTCATCCACAGCTTTATCGACACCGAAGTCAAAATGGTTTGCCAGCGTTGTCTTGAGCTGGTCACCCTGCCGATCCACAGCGAATGCAGTTACGCGGTGGTGAAGGAGGGTGCGAATACCCAGTCGTTGCCGAAAGGTTATGACGTGCTGGAACTGGGCGAAGATCCATTGGATCTGCAGTCACTGATCGAGGAGGAGCTTTTGCTCGCCTTGCCCATTGTGCCTGCTCATCATCCGGAAGAATGCCAGCAGCCGGCGGGAGCAGATGAGCCCGAACCGAGCGAGGACGAGGTAACGCGGTCCAACCCGTTCAGTGTATTGGCGCAGTTAAAGCGTGACCCAAACGTTTAGGAGTTAATCAATTATGGCTGTTCAGCAGAACAAAAAATCCCGCTCTGCCCGTGACATGCGCCGTTCGCACGACGCTCTCGAGGCTAGCACCCTGTCTGTAGAAAAAACCACTGGTGAAGTTCACCTGCGTCACCACGTATCGCCAGAAGGCGTATACCGTGGCCGTAAAGTGATCGACAAGGGCGCTGACGAGTAATCACTTGTCTGCTCAAGTCATCGCGATTGACGCAATGGGCGGGGACTTCGGTCCCCGCAGCATTGTTCAGGCCAGTCTCGCTTGCCTGTCTGCTACACCCTCGCTGCACCTGACCCTTGTCGGTCAACCCTCCCTTCTTGAAGAACTGATCAACGGCCAGTCGGCTGCCGATCGCGCGCGCCTGACGATTGTTGCGGCCAGCGAAGTCATCACCATGGACGAAAAACCCGCTCAGGCCCTGCGTGGCAAGCCGGATTCGTCGATGCGTGTGGCCCTCGAACTGCTGCGCGATGGCAAGGTGCAGGCCTGTGTCAGTGCCGGCAATACCGGTGCGTTGATGGCCTTGTCGCGTTTCGTGTTGAAGACATTGCCGGGCATTGATCGTCCGGCCATGGTCGCGGCGATTCCGACGCAGACCGGTTATTGCCAGCTGCTCGATCTGGGCGCCAACGTCGATTGCAGTGCCGAGCATCTGTTGCAGTTCGCGGTGATGGGTTCGGTGGCCGCGCAGACTTTGGGTATCGCCCGTCCGCGTGTGGCACTGCTGAACATCGGCACCGAGGACATCAAGGGCAATCAGCAGGTCAAACTGGCCGCAACGTTGTTGCAGGCCGCGCGCGGGATCAACTACATCGGTTTTATCGAAGGCGACGGCTTGTATCGCGGTGAGGCCGACGTGGTGGTGTGTGACGGCTTCGTCGGCAACATCCTGCTCAAGTCCAGCGAAGGTCTGGCGACGATGATTGCGGCGCGCATCGAGGCGTTGTTCAAGAAAAACTTAGCCTCGCGTGCTGTGGGCGCTCTCGCGCTGCCGTTGATGAAGCGTCTGCAAGCTGATCTGGCCCCGGCGCGACATAATGGCGCAAGCTTTCTCGGCTTGCAGGGCATCGTTGTGAAAAGCCACGGATCGGCCGGGGTGCAGGGCTTTCAGAGTGCCATTCAGCGGGCGCTGATCGAGATTCAGGAGAACCTGCCCGAGCGTCTCCACGGTCGTCTGGAGGAACTGTTGTCTTAGGCGTTTTCGTCGGACAATGCTTAAATGTGACCGCCCGGTTCAAAGGGTCATCCAAACTGTCAGTTTCTGACGTCCCGAACGGGGCGTTATTTTCCGACGACAAGATCATTAGGGGCTTGTTACATG
Source organism: Pseudomonas sp. Sample_21 (assembly GCF_004307525.1). Classification (NCBI taxonomy): domain Bacteria; kingdom Pseudomonadati; phylum Pseudomonadota; class Gammaproteobacteria; order Pseudomonadales; family Pseudomonadaceae; genus Pseudomonas; species Pseudomonas sp. Sample_21. Next base: position 22,507 of record NZ_RCNZ01000104.1, read on the forward strand.
TCTGCTTCCCTCGCATTCGTCTTTCCAGGACAGGGTTCGCAGTCCCTCGGCATGCTGGCCGAGCTGGGCGCGCAACATCCGCTGATCCTCGAAACCTTTCAAGAAGCCTCTGCTGCGCTGGGCTACGACCTGTGGGCACTGACTCAGCAGGGCCCGGAAGAGCTGCTCAATCAAACCGACAAAACCCAACCGGCCATTCTGACCGCTTCGATCGCCCTGTGGCGTCTGTGGCTGGCCGAAGGCGGCGCGCGTCCGGCGTTCGTCGCCGGCCACAGCCTGGGTGAATACAGTGCGCTGGTTGCCGCCGGCAGCCTGACCCTGGCTGACGCGGTCAAGCTCGTCGAGCGCCGTGGTCAGTTGATGCAGGAAGCGGTGCCGGCCGGGCAGGGCGGCATGGCCGCGATCCTCGGCCTGGAAGATGCCGACGTGCTGGCTGCCTGCGCCGAAGCGGCGCAAGGCGAAGTCGTCAGCGCGGTGAACTTCAACTCGCCGGGCCAAGTGGTGATCGCCGGTGCCAAGGCGGCCGTCGAGCGCGCCATCGAGGGTTGCAAGGCCCGTGGTGCCAAGCGCGCCATGCCGTTGCCAGTGAGCGTGCCGTCGCACTGCGAGCTGATGCGTCCGGCTGCAGAGCGCTTCGCTGAATCCATCGCCGCCATCGACTGGCAGGCGCCGCAGATCCCGGTGGTGCAGAACGTCAGCGCGCAAGTGCCGGCCGATCTGGAAACCCTCAAGCGTGATCTGCTCGAACAGCTCTACAAGCCAGTGCGCTGGGTTGAGTCGGTGCAGACTTTAGCCGCCAAGGGCGCGACCAATCTGGTCGAATGCGGCCCGGGCAAAGTCCTCGCTGGCCTGAACAAACGTTGCGCCGAAGGCGTTTCGACTTCCAATCTCAATACCCCAGATGCCTTCGCTGCCGCTCGCGCAGCGCAGGCCTGAATCAGGAGAAACTTGCATGAGTCTGCAAGGTAAAGTTGCACTGGTTACCGGTGCAAGCCGCGGTATCGGCCAGGCCATCGCGCTGGAACTGGGTCGTCAGGGCGCCATCGTTGTCGGCACCGCGACCTCCGCGTCGGGCGCCGAGCGCATTGCCGCGACCCTGAAGGAACACGGTATCCAGGGCGCCGGTTTCGAACTCAATGTCACCAGCGACGAATCGGTCAGCGCCGTGCTGGCAGGCATTCAGGAGCAGTTCGGTGCGCCGGTGGCGATTCTGGTCAATAATGCCGGCATCACCCGCGATAACCTGATGATGCGCATGAAAGACGACGAGTGGTACGACGTGATCGATACCAACCTGAACAGTCTGTATCGCCTGTCCAAGGGCGTTTTGCGTGGCATGACCAAGGCGCGCTGGGGTCGAATTATCAGTATTGGCTCGGTGGTGGGTGCCATGGGCAACGCCGGCCAAGTAAACTATGCAGCCGCCAAAGCCGGTCTGGAAGGTTTCAGCCGGGCGATGGCGCGTGAAGTCGGTTCGCGTTCGATTACGGTCAACTCGGTAACCCCTGGGTTCATCGACACCGATATGACCCGCGAGCTGCCTGAAGCACAGCGTGAAGCCTTGCAGACGCAGATTCCGCTGGGTCGTCTGGGGCAAGCTCAAGAGATCGCGTCCGTGGTCGCTTTTCTTGCATCCGACGGTGCGGCATACGTTACCGGGGCTACAATCCCGGTGAACGGTGGGATGTACATGTAAGTAAAATGTGACGGATTGCTTCAAAAAAATGTCATACGAGCTGTCTAAAATCCGTTATAAAGCTGCAATCTATTTATAGGCAGAGGGCCGCAGGGTTTGAGGAGTGAAGCTTTCAGTTGAAAAACTGAAAAGGCTTTCTATACACTTACCCACTGGCCAGCTGCCTGAATTTGTCCATTAGGAGTGAAAACAAGGTATGAGCACCATCGAAGAGCGCGTCAAGAAAATCGTTGCCGAGCAACTGGGTGTTAAAGAAGAAGAAGTGGTCAACACCGCTTCCTTCGTAGAAGACCTGGGTGCCGACTCCCTTGACACCGTTGAGCTGGTGATGGCTCTGGAAGAGGAATTCGAGACCGAAATCCCTGACGAAGAAGCTGAAAAGATCACTACTGTACAAGCTGCAATCGACTACGTTACCAGCCACCAGGCGTAACAGTTTGTAATCGTTGCTTGCTGTCATGGAAAAACCGCACTGCCATCATGGCGTGCGGTTTTTTCTTTAGGCCTGATGCAAAGTCGTCATTTGAAAAAGGAGAGTGCTGTGTCGCGTAGACGCGTCGTAGTCACCGGTATGGGTATGTTGTCGCCACTGGGCACGGATGTGCCGAGCAGTTGGCAGGGCATTCTGGCTGGCCGCAGTGGCATTGGTCTGATCGAACACACCGACCTTTCTGCCTATTCGACCCGCTTCGGTGGTTCGGTCAAAGGCTTCAATGTCGAGGAATACCTGTCGGTCAAGGAAGCGCGCAAGCTCGACCTGTTCATTCAGTACGGCCTCGCCGCAGGCTTTCAAGCCGTGCGCAACGCCGGCCTGGAAGTCACCGATGCCAACCGTGAACGCATTGGCGTGGCCATGGGTTCGGGTATCGGCGGTCTGACCAACATCGAAGAGACCAGCCGCACCCTGCACGAGACCGGTCCACGACGGATCTCGCCGTTCTTTGTGCCTGGCTCGATCATCAATATGATTTCCGGTTTCCTGTCGATCCATCTGGGCGCACAGGGACCCAACTACGCCATCGCCACCGCGTGCACCACCGGTACGCACTGCATCGGCATGGCGGCGCGCAACATCATGTACGACGAAGCCGACGTGATGATTGCCGGCGGCGCGGAAATGGCCGCTTGCGGTCTGGGCATGGGCGGCTTCGGCGCGTCCCGTGCGCTGTCGACCCGCAACGACGAGCCGACCCGCGCCAGCCGTCCATGGGACAAGGGTCGGGACGGTTTCGTCCTGTCCGACGGTGCCGGCGCTCTGGTTCTTGAAGAACTGGAACACGCCAAGGCCCGTGGCGCGACGATCTATGCCGAGCTGATCGGTTTCGGCACCAGTGGCGATGCGTTCCACATGACCTCGCCACCCGCCGATGGCGCCGGTGCCGCGCGCTGCATCACCAATGCCCTGCGCGATGCGAAAATCAACGTCGACCAAGTGCAGTACATCAACGCCCACGGCACCTCGACGCCGGCCGGCGACCTTGCCGAAGCCAACGCGATCAAGTCGGTGTTCGGCGATCACGCCTACAAGCTGGCCGTCAGCTCGACCAAGTCGATGACCGGCCACCTGTTGGGTGCGGCGGGCGCGGTCGAAGCGATTTTCAGCGTGCTGGCGATCAACAGCCAGGTGGCACCGCCGACCATCAACCTTGATGAACCGGACGAAGGCTGCGATCTCGATTTCGTTGCGCACACCGCGCGTAACATGGACATCGATGTCGTGCTGTCCAACTCCTTCGGTTTTGGCGGCACCAACGGCACGCTGGCGTTCCGTCGGTTCGCCGGCTGATGGACAGCTGGGTCGACGGTCAACCGGCTGACGTGCTGTCGCTGAAAGATCGCGGCCTGGCTTACGGCGATGGTCTGTTCGAGACCATTGCCGTGCGCAGTGGACAGCCGGTCCTGCTGGATCGACACCTGACGCGCCTGGCCGATGGCTGCGCGCGTCTGGCCATTGCGACCGATCTCGAGCTGGTTCGCCATGAGCTGCTCAGCTATGCCGCTGCGATGGGCGAGGGCGTGCTCAAGCTCATCCTCACGCGTGGCGACGGCTTGCGCGGTTATGCGCCCGATCCTGCGGCGCAGGGCCGACGCATTCTGCAAGGCAATCCGCCGGCGGCTTATCCTGCTGCCCATGCCGAGCACGGCATCCGCCTGTTTCCCTGCAACACGCGTTTATCTACGCAGCCGTTGTTGGCCGGGCTCAAACATCTGAATCGACTGGAACAGGTACTCGCCCGCGCCGAGTGGCAGGACAGCGAGCATGCCGAAGGCTTGATGCTTGATCAGGCCGGGCGCGTCGTCGAAGGTGTGTACAGCAATATTTTCCTGGTGCGCGACGGTGGCTTGATCACGCCCGACTTGAAGCGCTGCGGCGTCGCTGGGGTGATGCGCGCGGAAATTTTGTTTCAGGCCGAGTCACTGGCTATCTCCACGCAAATCGCCGATATCAGCCTCGAACAGCTGCAATGGGTTGATGAAGTGTTTGTCTGCAACAGCGTTTATGGCGTCTGGCCGGTACGCGCCTGTGCTGCACTGAGCTGGCCGGTTGGCCCGCTCACCCGTAAACTGCAAACCATTGCCCGCGCGCTACTGGATGCTTGATTCGTGAGACGTAAACTTTTGCTGCTGCTGGAAACCGGACTGGTTCTGGCAGGGCTGCTGTTGGGCGCCAGCGCCTGGAAAATTCATTCGGCGCTGGAACAGCCCCTGAACATCCCGCAGGAACAACTGCTGGATGTGCCGAAAGGCTCTACACCGACCCGTACCTTCCTTGAACTCGAAACCGATGGCGTCATCAAGGACGCGTTCTGGCTGCGCGTCTACTGGCGCTTCAATCTTGCCGGCACGCCGATTCACAGCGGCGAGTACCGCATGCAGCCGGGCATGACCGTCAACGGTCTGATCGATTCGTGGAAGCGCGGCGACGTGGTTCAGTACAGCCTGACCCTGGTCGAAGGCTGGACTTTCCATCAAGTGCGCGCCGCCCTGGCCAAGGACGACAAGCTCGAGCAGACCCTCACCGGCCTGAGCGACAGCGACGTCATGGCGAAGATCGGCCACAAAGGCTTGTTCCCGGAAGGCCGGTTTTTCCCGGATACCTATCGCTTCGTGCGCGGCATGTCCGATGCCGAGCTGTTGAAAAAAGCCTTTGATCGTCTCGATGAGGTGCTCGCCAAAGAGTGGGCGCAGCGTTCTGCCGACGTGCCTTACAGCGAACCTTATCAAGCGCTGATCATGGCCTCGCTGGTCGAGAAAGAGACCGGCGTTCCGCAGGAGCGCGGGCAGATTGCCGGCGTCTTTGTACGGCGCATGGCGCTGGGCATGCAGTTGCAGACCGATCCGACGGTGATTTATGGCCTCGGTGATCGCTACACCGGCAAACTGACCCGCGCACATTTGAAAGAGCCGACGCCTTACAACACCTACGTGATTCCAGGCTTGCCGCCGACGCCGATTGCGATGGTCGGGCGCGAAGCGATTCATGCTGCGCTCAACCCGGTGGAGGGCAGCAGCCTGTATTTCGTCGCCCGTGGCGATGGCAGCCATGTGTTCTCCGATGATCTGGATGCGCACAACAACGCAGTGCGCGAATACCAGCTCAAGCGCCGTGCCGATTACCGTTCCAGCCCGGCACCAGTAACCGCGCCGGCCACCGATGAGGCCATTCCGGCGGCCTCGCCGAACACCGCGCCCGAGGTGCTGCCCGAAGTGCCATCGAAAGCGCCGCCGCAAGATCCGGCGCCAGCCCAAGAACCGGACGCCGCTGCACCACAGAACGCGCAATGACTTTGATGAAGGACTGCCTGTGACTGGCTTGTTTATTACCCTGGAAGGCCCGGAAGGCGCGGGCAAGAGCACCAATCGCGAATACCTCGCCGAGCGCCTGCGCGCCGCCGGTATCGAAGTGCTGCTCACCCGTGAGCCTGGCGGTACGCCGCTGGCCGAGCGGATTCGTGACGTTCTGCTGACCCCGGCCGACGAAGTGATGCATCCGGACGCCGAGCTGTTGCTGGTGTTCGCCGCGCGCGCCCAGCACCTGGCCGAGGTGATTCGCCCTGCGCTGGCCCGTGGCGCTGTGGTGCTGTGTGATCGTTTCACCGACTCGACATACGCCTATCAGGGCGGCGGTCGTGGTTTGTCGCTGGAACGCATCGCCACCCTGGAAACTTTCGTGCAGGGCGACTTGCGGCCCGATCTGACACTTATTTTCGATCTGCCCGTAGAGATCGGTCTGGCCCGCGCCAGTGCCCGTGGTCGCCTGGACCGTTTCGAACTCGAAGGCCGGGCATTTTTCGAGAACGTGCGCAATGCGTTCCTGAAGCGCGCCGAAGCCGACCCATCGCGTTACGTGCGCATCGATGCCGGTCAGCCACTGGCCAAGGTCCAGCAATCGCTGGACACCTTGCTGCCGAATCTGCTGGAGCTGGCTCGTGGCTGAGGCCTATCCATGGCAGGACAGCCTCTGGCAGCAACTGGCCGGACGCAGTCAGCATGCCCACGCGTACCTGCTGCACGGTCCCGCCGGTATCGGCAAACGTGCTCTGGCCGAACGCCTGATGGCCAGCCTGCTGTGTCAGCGTCCTACGCCTGAGGCGTGCGGCGAGTGCAAATCCTGCTTGCTGCTCAAGGCCGGCAGTCATCCGGACAATTACATCCTGGAACCGGAAGAGGCGGACAAGGCGATCAAGGTCGATCAGGTTCGTGATCTGGTCAGTTTCGTCGTGCAGACTGCGCAGCTCGGCGGGCGCAAAGTGGTGTTGATCGAGCCGGTCGAGTCGATGAACATCAACGCTGCCAACGCCTTGCTCAAAAGCCTTGAAGAACCGTCCGGCGATACCGTGCTGCTATTGGTCAGCCACCAGCCAAGCCGTTTATTGCCAACCATCAAGAGCCGTTGCGTGCAGCAGGCCTGCCCGCTGCCTGGCGAGGCGATGAGCCTGCAATGGCTGGCCCAGGCGCTGCCGGATTGCGCGGAAGACGAACGCGTCGAACTGCTGACGCTGGCCGCCGGCTCGCCGCTGATGGCGGTCAGCCTGCAAGCCCAGGGTGTGCGTGAACAACGTGCACAAGTGGTCGAAGGCGTGAAGAAGTTGCTCAAGGGCCAGCAATCGCCGACGCAACTGGCGGAAGAGTGGAAAAGCATTCCGATGTTGCGTCTGTTCGACTGGTTCTGCGACTGGTCGAGCCTGATCCTGCGCTATCAACTGACTCAGGACGAAGGCGGCCTTGGCCTGGCCGATATGCGCAAGGTCGTGCAGTACCTGGCCCAAAAGAGCGCGCAGGGCAAAGTGCTGGATATTCAGGACTGGATTCTCGCCCAACGGCAGAAAGTGTTGAGCAAGGCCAACCTCAATCCGGCCCTGTTGCTGGAAGCATTGTTGGTGCAATGGGTGGGATTGCCTGGTCAAAGATAAGAATGTGTACCTAGACTCTGAAGATCAGCAGTGGAGGTGAACATGATTGAACCTGTCAGCCCGGGGCCGCGTAACGGCATCTTGTCCCTGACCATCAAGGACAAGTCGGTGCTATACGCCGCCTACATGCCGTTCATCAAGAATGGTGGCCTGTTCATCCCGACCAACAAAAGCTACCGGTTGGGCGACGAGGTGTTCATGCTGTTGCACCTGATGGACGAAGCGGAAAAAATCCCCGTCGCCGGCAAAGTCGCCTGGATCACCCCCAAAGGCGCACAAGGCAATCGCGCCGCCGGTGTCGGCGTGCAGTTCAATGACGGCGACGACACTGCGCGCAGTCGCATCGAAACTCATCTGGCCGGAGCGCTGAAATCCGACCGTCCCACTCATACGATGTAAGTTGCAGTCCTTTTTATGCTCGTAGATTCCCATTGTCACCTTGATCGTCTCGACCTCGCCGCCCATGACGGCTCGCTGGATGCCGCACTCGCTGCGGCCCGCGAGCGTGGGGTCGGACATTTTCTGTGCATCGGCGTCAGCGCCGACAACGCCGCCGACGTCAAAGCCCTCGCCGAGCGTTATGACGACGTCGATTGCTCGGTCGGCGTGCATCCGCTGGATGTGCAGCCGGGCGCGGCACCTGCGCTGGACTGGCTGCTGCACGAACTTGATCACCCGAAAGTGGTGGCGATCGGCGAAACCGGTCTCGACTATCACTACGAGCCGGAAGCTGCCGAGTTGCAGCAGGAGTCGTTTCGCCTGCACCTGCAAGCGGCGCAGCAGACCGGCAAACCGGTGATCATCCACACCCGTGGCGCCCGTGCCGACACCCTGGAACTGCTGCGCGAAGCGGCGTTGCCTCAGGCCGGTGTGTTGCATTGCTTCACCGAAGACTGGGACATGGCCAAAGCGGCACTGGACATGGGCTACTACATTTCCCTGTCGGGCATCGTCACGTTCCGCAATGCCGACGCCTTGCGTGATGTGGCGAGCAAAGTGCCGGCCGATCGCCTGCTGGTGGAAACAGACTCGCCGTACCTGGCGCCGATCCCGTATCGCGGCAAGCCGAACCTCCCGCAGTACGTGCGCGAAGTGGCGGAGTTTCTGGCGATGTTGCGTGGTGAGAACTACGAGCGCTTTGCCGAGCAGACCACAGAGAACTTCAAGCGTCTGTTCCCGCTGGCGATTGTTAAATCTGCCCTGTGACGGCTGGCCAAATCGCAGGCAAAAAAAACCCGGGTTCTGGGGGGTGAATCCGGGTTAAGACCATTAGGAGTAAAACAAAGGCACGCGGTCCGTTGGTACCTTTATCGGCACGACACTTGGGGGAGATGTCGCCCGACAGTTCAAGTATTGATCAGTCTGGCGTGCAGTCCAGTGAGCCGGTCGGGGTTTTTAAACAAATTTGGAATACGTTTGCTTCAGTTGAGTTCTCATTGCCCCCGAATCGTTCTCGAAATGAACAAGAAACACAGATTTGGTCGATGAACCGTGCTTTTTTGCGCAAGTTAGGCATAATACGCGGCTTCGAATTTTGACCCTTCAGACCTTTTTCTTATGCATAAAGAACCTCGTAAGGTCCGTGAATTTCGTCGCCGCGAGCAGGAAATTCTCGATACCGCGCTCAAGCTGTTCCTCGACCAGGGTGAAGACAGTGTCACCGTCGAGATGATTGCTGATGCCGTGGGTATCGGCAAAGGCACGATCTACAAGCACTTCAAATCCAAGGCGGAGATCTACTTGCGCCTGATGCTCGACTACGAGCGCGATCTGAACGAGCTGCTGCATTCGGCGGATGTCGACAAGGACAAGGAAGCGCTGTCGCGCGCCTACTTCGAATTCCGCATGCGCGACCCGCAGCGCTATCGCCTGTTCGACCGTCTCGAAGAGAAAGTGGTCAAGGGTAATCAGGTGCCGGAGATGGTCGAAGAGCTGCACAAGATCCGTGCCTCGAACTTCGAACGCCTGACCCTGCTGATCAAGGGGCGTATCAGCGAAGGCAAGCTCGAAGACGTGCCGCCGTACTTCCACTACTGCGCATCCTGGGCGCTGGTGCACGGCGCGGTGGCGCTGTATCACTCGCCGTTCTGGAGCAACGTGCTGGAAGATCAGGAAGGCTTCTTCCAGTTCCTGATGGACATCGGCGTGCGCATGGGCAACAAGCGCAAGCGCGACCCGGAAACGCCGAGCACATAAGTCATTCAGCGGGCTGATTGCGCCGTGTTTTCGCAACATGGCGCAATAGCACAGGAATATACTCAGGCCTAGGGCTTGCTAAAACCTGATTTCTCAGTCAAGTTTTGCTCGCTTGATTTTCTTTCGCCGGAGTGTTTCATGATCGTTGACCGTCAAGGCAGGCGTTTTCGCAATCTGCGCATCAGCCTGACCTCTGCCTGCAATTACGCCTGTACCTACTGCGTGCCCAACGGCAAGCGGTTGGTCGCTGCGCAGGATGAACTGTCGGCCGAAGCCATGGCGCGCGGCGTCGAATACCTGATCGAAGCGGCCGGCATCGAGCGCCTGCGCATCACTGGCGGCGAGCCACTGGTCAGCCCCAAACTCGAATCCTTCATGACTGCCGTCGGCCAGATGGGCCTCGACGACATCAGCCTGACCACCAATGGTCAACTCCTCGCGAAAAAACTGCCGCTGCTGGTCGATGCCGGTCTGCGTCGAATCAACGTTTCCCTCGATACTCTCGATGCCGCGGCTTTTCGCAGCATCGCCCGTGGCGGCGATCTGGCCAGCGTGCTCGGTGGCATGGATCAGGCTGCCGCCGCCGGGATGAAGATCAAGGTCAACATGGTGCCGTTGCGCGGGCAGAACCTCGATCAGGTCATGCCGTTGCTTGATTACTGTCTGGAGCGCGGCTTCGAACTGCGCTTCATCGAGCTGATGCGCATGGGCCACCTGGCCAAGGATTCCAATGCCTTCCTGCAGCAGTTCGTCAGCCTTGAGCAGTTGCTCGGCCTGATTGGCGAGCGCTATGAATACGCCCAGACCGACGCACCGGTGGACGCCACGGCTGTGCGCTACTCGATTCCCGGTCGCGGCAATTTCGGAGTGATCGCCAACGAAAGCGTGCCGTTCTGCCGCACTTGTTCGCGCTTGCGCCTGTCATCGACCGGTTGGCTGCATGGCTGTTTGTCGTCGAGCAACCGCCACTATGTCGGCGATCTGCTCGACAAGCCGCGCCACCAGGCGTTGCCGGCGCTGCAACGTTTGCTGGTCAAAGCGTTGGGTGACAAGCAGGAAGTGGCGTTTTCCGGTGGTGCGACCGTCATGAAGATCATTGGCGGCTGATTCATCGCCTTCGCGAGCAGGCTCGCTCCCACAGGGAACGCCTTTCAAGGAAAATGCCGAGCTGGCGCAAAAGCTGCATCCAACGGCCATTCGCCGGTTTTCCGACACCGGCTTCTGGAGGAATAGGATGCGTAGCCTGGTTTTGCTGCTGGCCGTTTTGGCGCTTGGTGGCTGCATGAATGTCAGCGATATGGCCGAAGGCACTCGTTATCACATGAGCGATGCGGGGCTTCTGGACCACAGCGACAGCCGCCGGGTGAACAATATCCGCATTCAGCCGGACTCGTTCATCTTCATCGCCCAGGGTGCGTTCGCACCGCCGGGAGGTTCCTATCCGCGGCCGAACGTGGTCGCCGAAGAAGCCTTCAAGGGCTTTGTCGAATATTTCCCGATGGTCCGCCGCGCCCGTGCGCCGGAAGGCCTCGATCAAGCCATGGGCGAAGCCCGTGATGCCGGCGCGCATTATCTGCTGTACACACGTTTCGCCAAGGCTGACGACCGCATCGGCAACTCTGACGAGTGGCTGGACCAGGAAGCCGTGGATCGCCTCGGTATCGACGGCGGCGTGATTCAGATCATGTTGATCGAGACCAGCACCCAGTATTTGATTGATACTGCACGGATCAAGAGTCGTGGCGGTTTACTGACGTTCCATGACTCCAAACCCGAAGACCTCATCGGTCCGCCGCTGGCGCAATACGCACGCAGCCTGCTGGGGATCGGCGACCAGTAATCAAGGAGTACGCCATGAGTGACCCGCAAACAGCCAATGACCTGCTGGGGCAGATCCCCAAGACCAAAGGCCTGCCACCGGTGCATTTGTGGAACCCGGATTTCTGCGGCGAAATCGACATGCGCATCGCCCGCGACGGCACCTGGTACTACCTTGGCACGCCGATCGGGCGCAAGCCAATGGTCAAACTGTTCTCCACCATCATCCGCCGCGACGGCGATGATTACTTCCTGATCACCCCGGTCGAGAAGGTCGGGATCAAGGTCGATGACGCGCCGTTCGTGGCGGTTGCCGTGGAAGTGCAAGGCGAGGGCGAGGCGCAGGTTTTGCGCTTTACCACCAATGTCGAGGAAACCATCGAGGCGGGGGCTGAACATCCGATCCGCGTCGAGATCAATCCTGAGACCCAGGAGCCTGCGCCTTATGTGCATGTGCGCAGCAACCTTGAAGCGCTGATTCACCGCAATGTGTTTTACCAGTTGGTGGAACTGGCGGTGAGCCGCGAGATCGATGGCCAGCGCTGGTTGGGCGTGTGGAGCGGCGGCGAATTCTTTCGCATCGGCCTGGAACCCTGACACAACATCAAAATGTGGGAGCGAGCCTGCTCGCGAATGCGCTGTATCAGTCGGTAGCAATGTTGACTGACACGACGCTTTCGCGAGCAGGCTCGCTCCCACAATGGTTTGTGCAAGCTGAAAAAAATCCGATTGACTGTTATTCGTATGATGATTAGCGTAGGCACCCATCGCGATTCGCCGTGAGGTGTACATGTCCAGCAGCTTTCATGCGTCGACCGTTGACTGGCTGGGCAGTTGGATTGCTGCCGGTCAGGTCAAGCCGGGGCAGACCATCAAGGTCGAGGCGGATCTGGGCGAACAGCTTGGTGTCAGCCGCACGGTGATTCGCGAAGCCATCAAAACCCTCGTCGCCAAAGGTATGCTCGAAGTCGGGCCGAAAGTCGGCACGCGGGTGTTGCCGGTCCGGCGCTGGAATCTGTTTGATCCGCAAGTGGTCGGTTGGCTATCGCGCAACGGCTTGCCGGAAAACTTCGTCGATGACCTGCTGGATTTGCGTCGCACCATCGAGCCGATGGCGGTGCGCTGGGCCTGTGAGCGGGCGACGCCGGAGCAGATCGAAGCGGTGCAACTGGCCTTCAACGCACTGGAACGTGCGGTCGACAGTGGCATCGATTACAACCGTGCCGACCAGGCCTTCCACGAATGCATCCTGGCCGCCAGCCATAATCAGTTCATCGAACAAATGGTCCCGGCCCTCGGCGCGTTGCTGGCGGTGTCGTTCGAAGTCTCCGCCGCCGACCCCGATGAACTGCGCCGCACCTTGCCGATCCATAAAGACATGGCCGACGCCATCGCCGCGCGCGATTCGACCCGTGGCGTGTGGGCGTGCATGACCTTGATCGACAACGCCGATCTGGCGATAAAACGCTTTTACCCGAAAGTCATGGCCAGTAAAAAAGCTAGCTGAAAATGTCGAGACATCCTGTGGGAGCGAGCTTGCTCGCGAATGCGTCAGGTCAGATAAATCATCATTGACTGACACTCCGCCTTCGCGAGCAAGCTCGCTCTCACAGTAAAACAACAACTCAGAAGGACTTGATATGCCGTTCACCGCCCTGACCCAACACCGCGCGCAACTCGGCGAAGGCCCGTTCTGGGATGCGCCGACCCAGGCGTTGTACTGGGTCGATATCGCCGGTAAACAAGCGTTGCGCCTGATCGGTCAGAACGTGCAGATCTGGCAGATGCCGGAGCACATCTCCGCCTTCATTCCCTGCGCCAGCGGCGATGCGCTGGTCACGCTGAGCAGCGGTGTCTATCGACTGGATCTCGATTCGCCCGGCCTCGAGCCACGCTTGACGCTGTTCTGCGTCGCCGACCCGCAACCGGGCAACCGCCCCAACGAAGCCCGTTGCGATGCCTTGGGCCGGTTGTGGTTGGGCACCATGCAGAACAACATTGGCGAGCACGGCGAGGATCTGCCGCTCGTACGCCGTTCCGGTGGCCTGTTCCGCATTGACCCCGATCAGCGCGTCACACCGCTGATACTCGGTCTGGGCATCCCCAACACCCTGCTGTGGAGTGACGACGGCACCACGCTGCTGTTTGGTGACAGCCTCGACAGCACGCTCAATCGATATTTCATCCGCACCGACGGCAGTCTTGATGCGCCGCAGGTGTTTTACTCGTCCGATCAACACGGTGGTCCCGATGGCTCTGCGATGGACGCCGAAGGCTACGTGTGGAATGCACGCTGGGACGGCAGTTGCCTGTTGCGCCTGACGCCGGACGGGCAGGTGGATCGCAAAATCGATCTGCCGATCAGTCGCCCGACCAGTTGCGTGTTCGGTGGCGAAGACTTGAAAACCCTGTTCATCACCAGTGCCAAGAGCCCGCTGAATCATCCTTTGGACGGTGCGGTGCTGAGCATGCGCGTTGATGTTGCAGGAAAACTCTGTACGCGTTTTGCTGGTTAGATCCCAAAATATGGGATGCAAAATTATATATTGAGATTATTTGGCGGTCGGGTTTATAGTCGGCTCCAGCAGTAACACGCACTCACACTTAAAAAGAACAAAACAGGTGAAGTGATGCAGCGAATTCTTCTCGCCCGCGCAAGCGGGATCCGCCTTTCGTCACGGCTTAATGCCGTCGGCGACGCTTGCCTGTTTGTTTTCCCCAGCCGTCAAAACCGGACATCGACCAATGCCCGGTTTTTTTGCGCCAGCGTGCAGGAGGCCTGAGCCATGGCTGAAGCGCTGACATTGCCGGCAGTGCCGGCGCCGCCGAAAGGCGAGCGCCTGAAAAACAAGGTCGTGCTGTTGACCGGGGCCGCTCAGGGCATCGGCGAAGCTATCGTTGCCGCGTTCGCCTCGCAGCAAGCCAGATTACTCATCAGCGATATCCAGGCCGACAAGGTCGAGCAGGTCGCCGCCCATTGGCGCGATCAGGGCCATGACGTGCAGGCGCTCAAGGTCGACGTATCGAATCAGCAGGATCTGCATGCCCTGGCCCGACGTGCTGTGGAATTGCATGGCCGCATCGATGTGTTGGTCAACTGTGCCGGGGTCAATGTATTCCGCGATCCTTTGCAGATGACCGAAGAAGACTGGCGCCGCTGCTTCGCCATCGATCTGGACGGCGCCTGGTATGGCTGCAAAGCGGTGCTGCCGCAGATGATCGAGCAGGGCGTCGGCAGCATTATCAACATCGCCTCGACCCATTCCAGCCACATCATTCCCGGCTGCTTTCCGTACCCGGTGGCCAAGCATGGCTTGCTCGGCCTGACTCGTGCGCTCGGCATCGAATACGCGGCCAAGGGCATTCGCGTCAACGCCATCGCGCCGGGCTACATCGAAACGCAGCTGAACGTCGATTACTGGAATGGCTTTGCCGATCCGCATGCCGAGCGTCAACGCGCCTTTGACCTGCACCCGCCCAAGCGCATCGGCCAGCCGATCGAAGTGGCAATGACGGCGGTGTTTCTGGCCAGCGATGAGGCACCGTTTATCAACGCTTCGTGCATCACCATCGATGGTGGTCGCTCGGTGATGTACCACGACTGAACAAAACGGATCTCCAGCGCTGAAATACGCTTGAAATCCAATCATCATACGATATGACTATTTTCAACCAGCTTCACTGAGAACACGCTTCAACGCTTTTCAAACCTTGCTCAAAAAAAATAACAAGGAGTCATCTGATGAAACGTCGTTTCGGGATTCGTACCCTGTGCAGCACTGCCCTGGCGGTCACTGCGTTCAGCCTGAGCAGTGCGCTGCTCGCCGCCGACGCGGTGAAGATCGGTTTTCTGGTCAAGCAGGCCGAAGAACCGTGGTTCCAGACCGAATGGGCTTTTGCCGAAAAAGCCGCCAAGGACAAAGGCTTTGAACTGATCAAGATTGCCGTACCGGATGGCGAGAAGACCCTCTCGGCCATCGATAGTCTGGCCGCCAACGGCGCCAAGGGCTTCGTGATCTGCCCGCCGGACGTGTCCCTCGGCCCGGCCATCATGGCCAAAGCCAAGATCAACGACCTGAAAGTAATTGCCGTCGACGACCGTTTTGTCGATGCCAACGGCAAATTCATGGAAGACGTGCCGTACCTGGGCATGGCCGCGTTTGAAGTCGGCCAGAAGCAGGGCGCCGCCATGGCTGCCGAAGCGAAGAAGCGTAACTGGGACTGGAAAGACACCTACGCGGTGGTCAACACCTACAACGAACTCGACACCGGCAAGAAGCGCACCGACGGTTCGGTCGATGCCCTGAAGAAGGCCGGCATGCCTGAGGACCACATCCTTTTCGCCGCGCTGAAAACCCTCGACGTACCGGGCAGCATGGACGCCACCAACTCGGCGCTGGTGAAACTGCCGAGCGCGGCGAAAAACCTGATCATCGGCGGCATGAACGACAACACCGTGCTCGGCGGCGTGCGCGCCACCGAAGCGGCCGGTTTTGCCGCGAGCAACGTGATCGGCATCGGCATCAACGGCACCGACGCCATCGGCGAATTGAAAAAGCCTAACAGCGGCTTCTTCGGTTCGATGCTGCCAAGCCCGCACATCGAAGGCTACAAGACCGCCGAGATGATGTACGAGTGGATCACCGCCGGCAAAGAGCCGCCGAAGTACACCGCCATGGATGACGTCACCCTGATCACCCGCGAAAACTTCAAGCAAGAGCTGGAAAAAATCGGCTTGTGGAACTGAGGCAGCGACGGCCCGGGCAGCCGGGCCGTTTTTCGGTGTGAAGAGGTGGCTTTATGCACGCGCAAGTACAGACACAAGAACAACACGGCGCCAGCGGCAGCCTGCGCTTCAACGGGATCGGCAAGACCTTTCCCGGCGTGAAAGCGCTCGACGGCATCAGCTTCGTCGCCCACCCCGGCCAGGTTCATGCCTTGATGGGCGAGAACGGCGCGGGCAAATCGACCCTGCTGAAAATCCTCGGTGGCGCTTACATTCCGAGCAGCGGCGAGCTGCAGATCGGCGAGCAGGCGATGGCGTTCAAGTCCACCGCTGACAGCATCGGCAGCGGCGTCGCGGTGATTCACCAGGAACTGCATCTGGTCCCGGAAATGACCGTGGCCGAGAACCTGTTTCTCGGGCATCTGCCGGCCAGTTTCGGCCTGATCAATCGCAGTGAGCTGCGTCAGAAAGCCTTGAATTGCCTGAAAGGCCTGGCCGACGAAATCGATCCGCAAACCAAGGTCGGACGCTTGTCGCTGGGTCAGCGGCAGTTGGTGGAAATTGCCAAAGCGCTGTCGCGCGGCGCCCACGTTATCGCTTTCGACGAACCGACCAGCAGCCTTTCGGCGCGCGAGATCGATCGCTTGATGGCGATCATCGGTCGTCTGCGCGACGAAGGCAAAGTGGTGCTCTACGTGTCCCATCGCATGGAAGAAGTCTTCCGTATCTGCGACGCCGTCACTGTGTTCAAGGACGGCCGCTACGTGCGTACCTTCGAGGACATGAGCCAGTTGACCCACGATCAACTGGTGACCTGCATGGTCGGTCGCGACATTCAGGACATCTACGATTACCGCCATCGTCCGCGTGGCGCCGTGGCGTTGAAAGTCGATGGTTTGCTCGGCCCGGGCCTGCGCGAGCCGATCAGTTTCGAAGCGCACAAAGGCGAAATCCTTGGCCTGTTCGGACTGGTCGGGGCAGGGCGCACCGAGCTGTTTCGCCTGCTCAGCGGACTGGAGCGCAACACCGCCGGCCGTCTCGAATTGCGCGGTCATGAGCTGAAGCTGCGCTCGCCCCGTGATGCGATTGCCGCCGGCATTCTGCTCTGCCCGGAAGATCGCAAGAAAGAAGGCATCATCCCCCTGGCCAGCGTCGCCGAGAACATCAACATCAGTGCCCGGGGCGCGCATTCCGGGCTCGGCTGCCTGATCCGCGGCCTGTGGGAAAAGGGCAACGCCGACAAGCAGATCAAGGCCCTGAAAGTGAAAACACCGCACGCCGGCCAGCAGATCAAGTTCCTTTCCGGCGGCAATCAGCAAAAGGCCATTCTCGGTCGCTGGCTGTCGATGCCGATGAAAGTCCTGCTGCTCGACGAACCGACCCGTGGCATCGACATCGGCGCCAAGGCCGAGATCTACCAGATCATTCATAACCTCGCCGCCGACGGTATTTCGGTGATCGTGGTGTCCAGCGATCTGATGGAAGTGATGGGCATTTCCGACCGCATCCTGGTGCTGTGCGAAGGCGCCCTGCGCGGCGAAGTCAGCCGCGACCAGGCCAATGAATCCAACCTGCTGCAACTGGCTTTGCCACGCCACCGCGCTGACGGCGTGGCGAACTGAGAGGTAACTATGATGACTACGCAAAACGAAACCCTGCCGACCGAGCGCAAACCGCTGGACCTGCGGCGCTTCCTCGATGACTGGGTCATGCTGCTGGCGGCGATCGGCATCTTTGTCGCCTGCACCTTGCTGATCGACAACTTCCTCTCGCCGCTGAACATGCGTGGCCTGGGCCTGGCGATTTCCACCACCGGCATCGCCGCGTGCACCATGCTTTATTGCTTGGCATCCGGGCACTTCGACCTCTCGGTCGGCTCAGTGATCGCCTGTGCCGGCGTGGTCGCGGCGGTGGTGATGCGTGACACCAACAGCGTGTTTCTCGGCGTCAGCGCAGCACTGGTGATGGGCCTGATCGTTGGTCTGATCAACGGCATCGTGATTGCCAAGTTGCGCGTCAATGCGTTGATCACGACGCTGGCGACCATGCAGATCGTTCGCGGTCTGGCCTATATTTTTGCCAACGGCAAAGCGGTCGGTGTGTCGCAGGAATCGTTCTTCGTCTTTGGTAACGGCCAGTTGTTCGGTGTGCCGGTGCCGATCCTGATCACCATTGTCTGCTTCCTGTTTTTCGGCTGGCTGCTGAACTACACCACGTACGGGCGCAACACCATGGCCATCGGTGGCAACCAGGAAGCGGCACTGCTAGCGGGCGTCAACGTTGACCGGACCAAGATCATCATCTTCGCCGTGCATGGTTTGATCGGTGCGCTGGCGGGTGTGATTCTGGCCTCGCGGATGACTTCCGGGCAGCCGATGATTGGTCAGGGTTTTGAACTGACGGTGATCTCGGCTTGCGTGCTGGGCGGGGTTTCGCTGAGTGGCGGCATCGGCATGATTCGCCATGTGATTGCCGGGGTGTTGATTCTCGCGATCATCGAAAACGCGATGAACCTGAAGAACATCGATACGTTTTATCAGTATGTGATTCGTGGTTCGATTCTGTTGCTGGCCGTGGTCATTGACCGCTTGAAACAACGGTAACGTCAAAAGCTACCCTCACCCCAGCCCTCTCCCGGAGGGAGAGGGGGCCGACCGAGGTGTCTTGCGTTCTGCATCGACGTGAAATACCGAGTTGACTACGGATTCGACAATTACTCGGCAACAGGTCGATTTCGGATTCGGCGCAACACTTTCAGGTCGGCGTATCTCCTGAGCATCCCCCAATCAGTTCCCTCTCCCTCCGGGAGAGGGCTAGGGTGAGGGGCTTTTGATTTTGCTCTTCCCATCGGTCACCTCCCACAAATATCCCTTGCCCGCCACGCCCCGTTTCGGTTATCAATTTGTACATGATTAGACAGGTACGATTCGACAAGAAACAAAGGGTGGTCGACGAGCTCGTCCGACGCATCGAGAGCGGCCTCATGGAGGACGGTTTTCTGTTGCCCGGCGAACATCAGTTGGCTCAAGAATTCCAGGTCAGCCGTGGCACCTTGCGTGAGGCGCTGGCCGAACTGAAGCGGCGTAATTACATCGCCACGCAGAGCGGTGTCGGTTCCATCGTCACTTTCGACGGCGTCGCGCTGGATCAGCGCAGCGGCTGGGCGCAGGCGTTGGCCGACAGCGGGGCGCTAATCAATACCGAAGTGTTGCGCCTCGAAGCCGTGACTCGCCCGGATCTGCTGGTGCGTTTCGGCACCGATCAATTCATCACGCTCGACCGTCGCCGGCGCGCCACCGACGGTACGCTGGTGTCTCTGGAACGATCCTTGATGCCGGCTAACGGCGGCCTGGAAAGCCTGCCCCGCGTTGGCCTGATCGACAATTCCCTGACCATCACCCTGGCCGCCTACGGCTACATCGGCGAGCGCGGCGATCAGTGGATCGGCGCCGAGCCGCTGAATGCCGAAGACGCCGAGCTGCTCGGCCGTCCGGTCGGCACGGTGTTTCTCAAAGCCCTGCGCACCACCTACGACCGGCAGAACCGTTTCATGGAACAGGTCGAAAGCCTGCTCGACCCGGTGCACTTTCGTCTGCACCTGCAATTCGGAGAATCGAAATGACCGCGCTCAATCGTGCGCTTGGCGCTTTCTATGGTCTGGCCCTGGGTGACGCGCTGGGCATGCCGACGCAATCGCTCGATCGTGAAACGATCAAGGCGCGCTTCGGCCAGATCACTGATCTGCAAGACGCCGGCCCACTGCAACCGATCGCCGCGAACATGCCCAAAGGCTCGATCACCGATGACACCGAGCAGGCGATCCTGGTCGGCGAGTTATTGGTCGAAGGTCACGGCCGTATCGAGCCGGCGGTTCTCGCCCAGCGCTTGATCGAATGGGAAGCCGAGATGCAGGCCAAAGGCTCGCAGGACTTGCTCGGCCCCTCGACCAAACGCGCCATTGAGATGATCCTCGCCGGGCATTCCCCGGAAGAAGCCGGGCGTTATGGCACCACCAACGGCGCGGCGATGCGCATCACCCCGGTGGGCATTGCCGCGAACGTGGCCGATCCGCAGCGCTTCATTTCGGCGGTCGTGCAGGCTTGCCAAGTGACGCATAACACCACGCTGGGGATTTCCAGTGCGGCGGCGGTGGCGGCGGTGGTCTCCGCTGGCATCAATGACGTCGATCTCGGCGAGGCGCTGAACCTCGGCCAGCAGATCGCGCAGCAAGCCGAAGCGCACGGGCATTGGGTGGCTGGCGGGCGCATGGCCTCGCGCATCAGTTGGGCGCGCAGTATCAGTGTCGACAGCGACAAAGCATTGCTTGCCGATCTGCTCTATGACGTGATCGGTACATCGGTGGCGTCGCAGGAGTCGGTGGTGGTTTCATTCGCACTGGCCCAGCAAGTGGCCATCGGCGAGATGACGGCATTCGAAGCGCTGTGCATGGCGGCCAGCCTGGGCGGCGACACGGATACCATCGCGGCGATTCTCGGCGCCATGCTCGGGGCTTGCCTGGGGCTTGAGTGCTGGCCGCAGCCGATGATCGAAACGGTGAAAGCTGTTAATCAGCTGGAGCTTGAGCCTTTGGTGCAGGGGCTGTTGGCCTTGCGTTGACTGGCTGGCCTCTTCGCGAGCAGGCTCGCTCCCACAATTGGAATGCATTTCCTTGTGGGAGCGAGCCTGCTCGCGAAAGGGGCCGCGCATTTCTAATGAATTCACACAGCAATGGATCGCACAGACAGGCCTCGGAAGGCCGGTTGTCTTGTCGTTTTGCATCATTGCCACAACCACAAAAAAGGCAAACAGGAGCATCTTCATGAGTTCATCAACCGCCGGGCAAAGCGTCGGGCAATTGGAAACCCGGGGCATCGAGCCGGTGCCGGAAGCGGAGTGCAACGGTCATCCGCTGCAACTGTTCTGGGTCTGGTTTGCGGCGAATATTTCCATCCTCGGCCTGCCGCTGGGCGCCACGCTGGTGGCGTTTCGCGGGCTGGCGATCTGGCAGGCGATCATCGTCGCGATTCTTGGTGCCGCCGGTTCGTTTGCCGTGGTCGGGATCATTTCGATTGCCGGGCGTCGTGGCCGCGCGCCGAGCCTGACGCTGTCGCGGGCAATCTTCGGCGTACGCGGCAACATCGGCCCGACGCTGGTTTCGCTGATGTCTCGTCTGGGTTGGGAAACCGTCAACACCACCACCGCTGCCTTCGTTCTGCTGTCGCTGTGTTCGATCCTGTTCGGCTCGCCGGTCGAGGCGAAAAGTGCGCCGATACTGACGCTGATCTTTATCGCCATCTTCGTCCTGCTGACCTTGTCGGTGTCCGGCCTCGGCCACGCGACCCTGCTGGTGATCCAGAAGTGGGCGACGTACGTGTTCGGCGCGCTGAACATTCTCGTCGGTGGTTTTCTCTGCGCGACGATCGACTGGAGCGCGGTATTCAACGCCACGCCAGCACCGCTGAGCGCAATGATCATCGGCATCGGCACCATGGCCGCCGGTACGGGCATCGGCTGGGCCAACGCTGGCGCTGACATGTCGCGCTATCAGCATCGCAGCGTCAAGGCTGTGCGCCTGGTGGCGTCGGCGGCGTTCGGCGCGGGCATTCCGCTGGTGCTGCTGATCACTCTCGGCGGCTTGTTGTCGGTGGGCAACAATGATCTGGCGTCGGCGACTGATCCGATCGTGGCGATCCGCGACATGCTGCCGACGTGGATGGCCGTGCCGTACCTGATCACCGCGTTCGGTGGCCTGCTGCTGTCGAACAACCTGTCGGTGTATTCCGCCGGCCTGACCACGCTGACCCTGGGCCTGAAGGTCAAACGCGTCTACGCGGTAGTGGTGGATATCGTCGCGATCTTCGCCGGCTCGATCTACTTCATGCTGATCGCCGACAGTTTCTACGGCCCGTTCATCACCTTCATTTCCCTGCTGGCAGTGCCGATCACTGCCTGGGTCGGGATCTTCGTGGTCGACCTGATTCACCGTCACTACTACAGCCCCAAAGACCTGCTCGACGTCAGCCCGAGCAGCGCCTATTGGTATCGCGGCGGCATCGAGTGGCGCGCGTTTGGCGCCTGGGCGATCGCCATCGTCCTTGGTTTCAGTTTCACCACCATCGGCACCACGGCGGAGAACGTCTGGTTCAAGGGCTTTTTGTCTGACTCCTGGCTGGGCCACAACGGCCTCGGCTGGATCGTGACCTTCGTCGTCGCCGGTGGCATTTACCTGGTCCTTGGCGGCGCGAAAGATCGCCGCGCCGCGCAACCCGAGAATGCTCATGCCTAAGATGTTGCACACCGGCCAGGTCATCATCGACCTGGTCATGGCCGTGGATAAACTGCCGCAGATTGGCGGCGACGTGCTGGCGCAGTCGGCAGGGTTCGAAGCCGGCGGCGGCTTCAACGTGATGGCCGCTGCGGTGCGCAACGGCCTGCCGGTGGTTTACCTCGGTCGCCATGGCACGGGGCGTTTCGGTGACCTGGCGCGCCAAGCGATGCAGGCGGAAGGTATCTGCATCGGCATCCGCGAACCGGCCGAGCGCGATACCGGTCTGTGCGTGGCGCTGACCGATGCCTCGGCTGAACGCAGTTTCATTTCCTACATCGGCGCTGAAGGCGAGGTGACCGAGGAGGACCTGAACAGTGTGGCTGCCGAGCCCGACGATTACGTTTATCTCAGCGGTTACAGTCTGCTGCACGAGGGCAAGGCGCAGGCGTTGCTCGACTGGACGCTGGCGCTGCCGGCGTCGGTCAATGTGGTGTTCGACCCGGGGCCGTTGGTGGAGTCACCTGACGCGCCGATGATGCAGACGTTGCTGCCGCGCAT
Source organism: Pseudomonas sp. Sample_21 (assembly GCF_004307525.1). Lineage (NCBI taxonomy): Bacteria > Pseudomonadati > Pseudomonadota > Gammaproteobacteria > Pseudomonadales > Pseudomonadaceae > Pseudomonas > Pseudomonas sp. Sample_21. Next base: position 45,183 of record NZ_RCNZ01000104.1, read on the forward strand.
TGATGTGTGGACCAGCAACAGTGTCGAGGCGCTGCGGTTTACCGGAGCTGATGAGATTGGTATCGCGATGGATCGCCTCGCGGAACTGCTGCCGGAAAGTGTGCTGATGGTGGTGCGCGACGGGCCGCAGGGTTGCTGGATTCAGCAGCGTGGCGCGCGTCGACAGGTGCCGGGGTTTGCTGTCAAAGCAGTGGACAGCAATGGCGCTGGTGATGCACATGCCGGGGTATTTATTGCCGGATTGGCGCAGGGGCTGGATGCACTGGAAGCGGCACGGCGGGCCAATGCGGCAGCGGCACTGGCGGTGACTCGCTGGGGACCGGCTACATCGCCGGGTACGGCGGAGGTGGATGCGTTTATCCGCGAGTCCTGCGGCGGGTGACCCGACGCCTTCGCGAGCAAGCTCGCTCCCACTTTATATCTACGTCGTACACAAATCTTGTGTAGCTGCCGAAGGCTGCGATCTTTTGATCTTGAAAAGCAAAAGATCGCAGCCTTCGGCAGCTCCTACAGTGGGCGTCGTTCTAGCTCGCCTTGCGCAACGCCTCGATCAACTCCTGCTTGCGCATCGATGAGCGCCCCGGAATGTTCTTTGCCCGGGCCTCTTTCATCAGGCTATCGACAGTCTGCGTATCCTTCGAAGTTTCGCTGTTACGCGAATGACCCTTGCGGCTGGCCACCGCGCGGCGCGATGACTCTTTGCGATCTTCCGACTTGGCACTGGCGGGCTTCTTGCGCCCCGAGCCACCGGAATTCTCGCCGCCACCGGATTGTTTGTTCACCGTCGCCCAGGCGCGCGCCTCAGCTTCATCTTTCGACACGCCCTTTTTCTCGTAGCTGTCTTCGATGTGCTCGGCTTTGCGCTTCTGTTCGCTGGTGTATTTGTCTTTGCTTCCACGAGGCATGGGATTTCTCCTCAAATTGCGGATCCGGCCGCTCGCCGCTTCGACGGCGAGCGGCTTGGCACTACTGCAGATCCAGTTTGCGCGCCGCTTCGACGCCGGCAGAACTGAGCTTGATCGGCAGGTTCAGCGAGTGTTCACCCGCTTCGCTCAAGGTCACGTGACCATGATGAATCAGCCCGCGATCCTGCAGGGCGGCGAGGGCGCTGGCCACGACTTTCTCGCCCCGGTAATTGTCCAGCACCTCCTTGCCCAAGCCGTTGGGATGCGCGTGCAGCAGGCGGGTGAGGACTTCTTTTTCCAGGTCTTTGTCGACGTTCATGGTTACCTCTTCATGGGAGTGAATAGGGCGCTCGCGTCGGCGAACTACTGACCGGCACCTTCGGAACCGGAGCCACCAGTGGTGGTCTTCGAGCCGACACCGGGGCCGGCATTGTCAGGCGCAGTGGCAGGAGAATCAGGCGTGTTCATGCCACCCTGACGCCCCGGATCGCTGCCTTGAGTGCGCGGATCGGTGCCGGTGGCGGGTGGCTGATTGATCAGCGGCACGCCGGAACCATCGGTATTCATACCGGGGGCACTGTTAATGGCGGGCGCGCGTGGCGGGGTCGGATCGGTAGGGCCAGTGCCCGCTGCCGTGGACGAGGCGGCGAACACCGCAGGGCAAAGCAGGGCGCTGAAGACTAAAGCGGTCAACCTTGACGGGATCATAGGGCTTCTCCAGTGATTGGAATCCTTACACTTGGTTGGTCAGCCCTGGTGACGGATTGGTGCCTGATGATCGACGAACGGTCTATGCCGGGCGCGCGTGTCTGCTGTTCAGACGATACCGATCGCTAGTGTTTCCGGCGGCGCAAAACAGTTAACGGTCATAAGCATCCTTTCAGAATTTGCGATATCAACTGTGGGAGCGAGCCTGCTCGCGAAAGCGTCATATCAGTCAGACGTTGATTCAACTGACAGAATGCTTTCGCGAGCAGGCTCGCTCCCACAAGGGCAACAGTGTTCAGCAAATTGGACAGATCAGTATGTTTGCCATGTGACGAGCGCCGCTGCGCGCCTTAGTATGGCGCTTTAATTTGCATACAAGGCCCGTCCATGACGATCGAAATCCGCCCGGCGACCCCCAGCGATGCGCCGCAAATCCTCACCTTCATCACCGAACTGGCAGATTTCGAGAAGGCCCGTCACGAAGTCATCGCCAGCGTCGCTGACATCGAACGCAGCCTGTTCGGCGAAGGCGCCACCGCCCACGGCCTGATCTGCCTGCGCGACGGCTTGCCGATTGGCTTCGCGGTGTTCTTCTTCAGTTATTCAACGTGGCTGGGCAGCAATTGCCTGTACCTCGAAGACCTCTACATCACCCCCGAACAACGTGGCGGCGGCGCCGGCAAAACCCTGCTGCGCCACCTGGCGAAAATCGCCTGCGCCAACGACTGCGGCCGCTTCGAATGGAGCGTGCTGGAATGGAACACCCCGGCCATCGAATTCTATAAATCGCTCGGTGCGCAACCGCAGGAGGAATGGGTGCGGTATCGCATGGATGGCAAGGTGTTGCGCGAATTTGCCGAGGGCTGAGCACAATGATGGCAATCTACTGCTGATTCAGTTGTCGCCACCGCTCTAGTCCGGCATTCTGTGCGCCATTTTTGCGCGCTCACGGACGACACCTGCAATGCATCTGGCAAAATTTCTCCGCGCCTGTGGAACCCTCGCTGCGTCAATGAGTGACCAGCTATGAGCGGACTGCAGGCGTCCATGCGTCTGTATGGTCTGGTGAAAACTACCGGCTCTTCTGACGACCCGAATCGACAGGCTGTGGAAATTCTCTGCATGGCCCAGCGCACTGGCGGCGTGGCTATACGGGCTTTCGTGTCGCGGCTTGATGCCGAGTTGATGACGCGCAGTGCCGACCTTGGCGACTACCGCGTGGTAGCGCTGAGAACCTTTGATCCCACAGCGATTATCGACGCCCATCAAGGCTGGCTGATGCTGCACGTCTGTTGCGGCTTCGTCGCTCTCGCCGGCCATTCTCTGTTGAAAAACGGTGCGTTGATCCCGATGGGCTGGCACGTCTACTCCGAAGTGGGGCGCTGGACCTCCAGGCATCATCTGGACCTTGGCGTGGAAATGGGCGACTTGCTGCAATCGACTTTCGAGCGCAATCACCTGCGCAACTACAACGCCTGGCTCAACGAACTTGATGATGCAACGCCTGCCGAGTTGAGTTGGCAAGCCAACGAAGCCTGGCGTGCCATACAAACCGCGACATCACCTGAAAGCCGTGAGCATTGTCATGCTCTGTTCGACCCGGTCGATAATCGCTGGCGCTTTGCCGCGACCGACATCGACAGCTATCAGCCATCCCCGGCACCCCTTAAGCAAGGAGCTTTGAATTGAGTGGTAAACCCGCAGCTCGCGTCACCGACCCAACCGCCTGCCCACTGCCAGGTCACGGCACCAACCCGATTGTCTCCGGCTCGCCGGACGTATTCTTCGACGGCCTCGCTGCTGCGCGCATGACCGATAAATCAGCGTGTGGCAGCCCTATCACCGGAGCGGTCTCCGGCACTGTTTTCATTAACGGCCTGAATGCCGCGATGCTCGATAGCACTGGTGGGCATGGCAATGTCGTGACCGGTGGCTCGGGCACGGTGATCATCGGCCAAAGTGGGGGAGGGGCCGCATTTAGTGGGCTGTCGCCGATGCCGGTGCATTTCACTGACAGGTTGCAAGTAGTCAATCAGGACACCGGAGAGCCGGTCTCTTATCACCCTTACATCATTCAGCGGGGTGACGGCAGTGAAGAGTCTGGCGTGACGGATGCGGCGGGATTTACCCATACCGTCAGTTCGCACCTGGCTGAGACGATTAAATTATTTGTGGAGTAATTAGAGATGGCAAATGGAAGTGCTACAGCAGAGGCTCCACCACCGCCAATGGCGAAAAGGGATCCGGTGAGTCATACACTTACTTGCAAGACAGATCAATCGGTCAAGCAAGTAACAGTAAGCGTCCGCGATGCAATGGTTTTTCTTGTTGGTGGAGCTGGCGATCAGGAACGGTATTACGTTGATGGTCCCAATCACAATGTCGACTATGTGCGAGACATGGTCGACGCGGACATCGAAGCGCTGGAAATACAGAAATCTTGTACGACGTTGCCTCTTGGTTATAACTCATTTATGAGTGAGGAGGATTTGGAGCGTAACGTTATTCGAAAAATTCCAAGTTGCAATACTGCGATTTATATCATTGGCCACAGTTTGGGCGGCTGGAACGGTGCTCATTTGTCTGCGATTTTAACCGAGCGCGGTTTCAAAATAAAAATTTTGGTGACCCTGGATCCCGTAGGACACGGCAAAATCGTATATGGTATTTCGAAAATATATCGTCAGGTTCCCAAGCCTAAAGCGCAGTATTGGATAAATATCAGGGCAGCTGCGGTCGATTGGAACCTGTCAGATCTGGTTGCAGACTTCGGTGAGCAATGGGAGATCTCCGAAGGACCGAACGTCATGGGGCGGCTCGATATCAATCACGCAGATGCCAACTCTATGTATGCTCACGCCTTGCCCGGTGGAAAGTCAGCGCGACAGATTGTAGCGGAGTCAATATTCAAATGGATTAAGGGGTAACTACCTGTGAAGGTTTTAATCTTGACAATATGTATGTCGGTACTCTCGGCTTGTTCTTTGAATCATGGTCGGCCCATTGCTAACCTCAAATACGAAAAGACAGAGCGGCTTCGTACTACCGGAATTTATCAAATTTATTTCAAGTCCGACGTGGAACTTCTCGGCCTGTTCAAGTCGTCTATAGGGCGTGGGCTGGTCTGCTCGTTGACGAATGACCTTGATTTCTCTCAGGCACACCGAATTAAACAGTCCGGCTTCGGGTTTATCGAGAGGGTTTCGCCGGACTCGTTAATCTATAGAGCAGATGTCATTTTTGACGAGTCGGTAGACGATGAGGGGGGAGAAAGGCGCCTGAAAGGGGAAACACTGGATCCCTTTTTAAAAGCCAGAGATTCCTTTTCCTGTGTTTATAGAGTCCACTCCACTACATACAAGACGTATTTTTCCAAGATTATGCGGGTACCTAGCGCGGATTTGCTGACAACTGGACCTGCAAAATAAAAAGTATCCCGTCCGGCCTTGCCTCTTTCGAGGGCCGCTCTCCCTGAGTATTTCCCGACCGCAGCGGCATGGCGAACCTTGCATTTTTGTCCGTGCAAGCCTGACTCGGCCCTTCGATCGCCATCGTTGCAGCCCAAGAGGGGGCGCTTTGAGTGAGGTGATACCGTTACTGTTGATCTTCCCATAATGTGGGATTGATATTTATATATTGAGATTTCCCGTCCCTCGGGTTTATAGTCCGTCGCACTCACTGCCAAAAACAAAACAGGTGAAGCGATGCAGGCGCAATTGATCGCGCTCGATTGGGGGACGACCTCATTACGTGCTTACAAACTCGCGGCGGACGGTGTGGTGCTGGAGCAGCGTGCGCTGTCGTCCGGGATCATGCAGTTGCCCAAGACCCCGCGGATCATCCACGGCCGTGAATGCGCCGATGGTTTTGAACTGGCCTTCGACGAAGCCTGTGGTGACTGGCTCGATGCGCAGCCGGATCTGCCGGTAATCGCTTGCGGCATGGTCGGCAGTGCGCAGGGCTGGCGCGAGGCGGCTTACTGCGAGACGCCGGCCGACGTCGCCCATCTCGGAAATTCCCTGCAAACCGTGGTCAGCTTGCGCGGTACGCCGGTGCATATCGTCCCGGGCGTGATTCAGCGTTCGCGACTGCCGAATGTAATGCGTGGCGAAGAAACCCAAGTCCTCGGCGTGCTGCAAAGTCTGCCGGCCGAGGCGGGTAGCGATCTGCTGATCGGCCTGCCCGGCAGCCACTCGAAATGGGTGGATGTGGTCGATGGCCGCATCATCCATTTCGACACGTTCATGACCGGCGAAGTGTTTGCCGTGCTCAGCGAGCACAGCATTCTTGGCCGTACCCAGAAGCCGAGCGCGACCTTCGATGCGCAGGCATTCGATCGCGGCGTACAGATCGCGCTGTCGACAGATGCCGCGCTCGGTGTGCTCTCGACCTTGTTCAGCGCCCGCACCCTCGGCCTGACCGGTGAACTGAGCCCGACTGCTCAGGCGGACTATCTGTCCGGCCTGATGATCGGCCATGAGCTGGCCGCGCTCGCCAATGTGCAGCGGCGCCGGCGCAATCAAGCGAATCTTCCAGCGATCGTGCTCATCGGCAATGCGCAATTGTGCACGCGATATCGCCGTGCCCTCGACGCCTGCGGCTTTGCTCAGGTGACGCTGGCCGAGCAGGCCACCGAGCGTGGCCTGTGGCAACTGGCGCGCGCCGCCGGACTGATCGATTCCTCATCCCGTTAACCCTGACTGGAGGCCTGACATGCTCAAGCAAGCACTGGCACAAAACGGTCTGATCGCGATTCTGCGTGGCCTGCAACCGCAGGAAGCGGCGGCTGTCGGAGAAGTCCTGTATTCCGCCGGATTTCGCGTCATCGAAGTACCGCTCAATTCCCCATCGCCGTACGAAAGTATCCGCATCCTGCGTGATGCGCTGCCCGCCGATTGCCTGATCGGTGCCGGCACCGTGCTCAGCCCTGAGCAGGTCGAGCAGGTCAAAGCGGCTGGCGGCCAAGTGATCGTCATGCCGCACAGCGATGCCAAGGTGTTGCGCGCGGCGAAAGCGGCGGGGCTGTACCTGTCGCCGGGCGTGGCTACGCCGACCGAAGCCTTCGCCGCATTGGCCGAGGGCGCGGACATTCTCAAGCTGTTTCCGGCCGAGCAAACGAGCCCGGCGGTCGTCAAGGCCTGGCTCGCGGTGTTGCCAGCCGGCACGGTGCTGGCGCCGGTCGGCGGCATTACGCCGGACAACATGCAGGCCTTTATCGATGCCGGTGTGAAAGGTTTCGGTCTCGGTTCCGGCCTGTTCAAACCGGGCATGACGGCCGAGCAGGTGGCGGTCAATGCCAAGGCCTACGTGGCTGCCTGGAAAGCCCTGCGTTAAGAATTTTTGGGCGCTGTGTGCGCTGCATCTAATAAAAGCTGCATTTACAAAAGAGAGCAGAGATGAAAATCACCAAACTCACGACCTTCATCGTTCCGCCGCGCTGGTGCTTCCTCAAGGTCGAAACCGACGAGGGCGTGACCGGTTGGGGCGAGCCTGTTGTCGAAGGGCGCGCGCATACCGTAGCGGCTGCGGTGGAAGAATTGTCCGACTACCTGATCGGCAAAGACCCACGCAATATCGAAGACATCTGGACCGTGCTCTATCGCGGCGGCTTCTACCGTGGCGGTGCGATCCACATGAGCGCGCTGGCCGGTATCGATCAGGCGCTGTGGGACATCAAGGGCAAGGCCCTTGGTGTGTCGGTCAGCGATCTGCTCGGTGGCCAGGTGCGCGACAAGATTCGTGTCTATTCGTGGATCGGCGGCGACCGTCCGGCCGACACCGCGCGTGCGGCGAAAGAAGCAGTGAGCCGTGGTTTCACGGCGGTGAAAATGAACGGCACCGAAGAACTGCAGTTCCTCGACACTTTCGAGAAAGTCGACCTCGCCTTGGCCAACGTTGCCGCCGTGCGTGATGCGGTCGGGCCGAACGTCGGTATCGGCGTCGACTTCCACGGCCGCGTGCACAAGCCGATGGCGAAGGTGCTGATGAAGGAACTCGACCCGTACAAACTGATGTTCATCGAAGAACCGGTGCTCAGCGAAAACTACGAAGCATTGAAAGAACTGGCGCCGCTGACCAGCACGCCGATTGCCCTCGGCGAGCGGCTGTTCTCGCGCTGGGACTTTAAACGGGTGTTGAGCGAAGGCTACGTCGACATTATCCAGCCGGATGCCTCCCACGCCGGCGGCATCACCGAAACCCGCAAGATCGCCAACATGGCCGAAGCCTACGACGTCGCGCTGGCGCTGCATTGCCCGCTGGGACCAATCGCCCTGGCGGCGTGTTTGCAACTCGACGCGGCTTGTTACAACGCGTTTATCCAGGAGCAGAGCCTGGGCATCCATTACAACGAGAGCAACGACTTGCTCGACTATGTGAAGGATCCGCGTGTGTTCGACTACGACCAAGGCTTCGTGAAGATTCCGAACGGCCCGGGGCTGGGCATCGAGATCAACGAGGAATACGTGATCGAGCGTGCCGCCGTCGGCCACCGCTGGCGCAACCCGATCTGGCGTCATGCCGATGGCAGCTTTGCCGAGTGGTGAGTCTCTGACTCGCTAGCATCAGATCGTTCCCACGCTCTGCGTGGGAATGCCTCAATGGACGCTCTGCGTCCGCTGCTGGGACGCGGAGCGTCCCGGGCTGCATTCCCACGCCGAGCGTGGGAACGATCAGTTCTCCGAGGGAGAGGAGATCTGCGTCATGACCTCAACAAACATAAAAAGAGGCATCTCTCATGCAAACGCACACCCTCTCCGGGCAGGCGTCTTTAGTCACGCCTAGCCGCAAGCGGTTTTTCATCATGGTGTTGCTGTTCATCACCGTGGTCATCAACTACCTCGACCGCAGCAACCTGTCGATTGCCGCGCCGGCGCTGACCAGTGAGCTGGGCATCGATCCGGTTCATGTCGGTCTGATCTTCTCCGCGTTCGGCTGGACTTACGCCGCGATGCAGATCCCCGGCGGCTGGCTGGTCGATCGGGTGCCGCCGCGCATCCTTTACAGCGTCGCGCTGCTGCTGTGGTCGGTGGCCACAGTGATGCTCGGATTCGTCAGCAGCTTCATCGCGCTGTTCGTGCTGCGCATGGCCGTCGGTGCGCTGGAAGCGCCCGCCTATCCGATCAACAGCCGCGTGGTCACCACCTGGTTTCCTGAGCGCGAGCGCGCCACGGCGATCGGTTTCTACACCTCCGGACAGTTTGTCGGTCTGGCTTTCCTGACCCCGGTGCTGGCGTGGCTGCAACATGCATTCGGCTGGCACATGGTGTTCGTCGCCACCGGCGCGGTGGGCATTCTCTGGGCGCTGATCTGGTACGCGGTGTATCGCGAGCCGCGCGATTTCAAAGGCACCAATCAGGCGGAAATCGACCTGATCCGCGAAGGCGGCGGGCTGGTCGATATCCAGGCCGAGGCGGCCAAGGTCAAAGCCAGATTCAGTTGGACCGATCTGGGCATCGTCCTCAGCAAGCGCAAGTTGTGGGGCATCTACCTCGGCCAGTTCTGCCTGAACTCGACGCTGTGGTTCTTCCTCACCTGGTTTCCGACCTATCTGGTGAAATATCGCGGCATGGACTTCATCAAGTCCGGTCTGCTCGCATCGCTGCCATTTCTTGCCGCGTTCGTCGGCGTGTTGTGCTCGGGATTCTTTTCCGACTTCCTGATCCGGCGCGGCTACACCGTGGGCTTCGCGCGCAAGTTGCCAATCATTGGCGGGCTGCTGATTTCGACTTCGATCATCGGCGCCAACTTTGTCGAGTCGACGCCGCTGGTGATTGCCTTCCTCGCCCTGGCATTTTTCGGCAACGGTCTGGCGTCGATCACCTGGTCGCTGGTGTCAACGCTGGCACCGGCGCGGTTGCTCGGCCTGACCGGTGGCGTGTTCAACTTCATCGGCAACCTGTCGGCGATTGCTACGCCGATTGTGATCGGCTTCCTCGCCAGCGGCGATTCGTTCGCGCCGGCGATCACCTACATCGCCGTGCTCGCACTGGTCGGTGCCTTGTCCTACGTGCTGCTGGTGGGCAAGGTCGAGCGTATCGAGTTGTAGTGCTCAGTCTCGGGCGACCATAATGCCGCCCGTTCCTTCGCTCAACGGTAAAAGGCTGGATATGCAGGAAGACGCCCCGGAAAAAACCAAGGACGCCGCGCCCACCGGCACCCAGACGCTGCTGCGCGGCCTCGGTGTGGTGCAGGCGGTGGCCAGTGGCGCGCGTGATCTCAAGGAGATTGCCCGGCTGATCGGCACCACGCGCAGCACCACCCATCGTCTGGCCAGTTGCCTGGTCGACGAGCGTTATCTGCGCGTGGTGCCGCAGATCGGTTATCTGCTCGGGCCGAAACTGATCGAACTGGGCTTTCAGGCCCGTGAAGAGTTGCCGATGGTGACCCTGGCCGGGCCGTATCTGGACGAGCTTTCGGCACTGACTGGCGATACAGTGCACCTCGGAATCCGCGAAGGCGACGAAGTGCTGTACCTGCTGAAGAATCCAGGACGCAACGGCCCGGAAATGCGCTCGCGGGTCGGCCATCGCATGCCGCTGGTGCGCACCGGGATCGGCAAGGCCTTGATGCTCGATGATTCGCCGCAGGATTGGCGGCGGCTGTACGACATCAGCCTGCCGGCAGGTGGGAAAAGTCAGTTCTGGCCGCAGCATCCGCAGCAGTCGTGGGAACAGCTTGAGCAGCGCATGGGCGAATACGTTGCCGGTGGCTATGCGTTCGATCTGGAAGACAACGAACCGTCGATCCGCTGTGTGGCGGCGCCGATTCGTGATGCGAGCAAGGGCATCGTCGCGGCGATCAGTATCGCCAGCACCGTGCCGTACATGCCGCTGGAAAAAATGGCCGAGTTGATCCCCCTGCTGAAAGGGGTCACAACCCGGCTGTCGGCGGAGCTGGGCTTGAAGGTGTAAGCCGTGAAGGTTTAGGCCTTCAGCGTGGCCATGTCGATGACGAAGCGGTACTTGACGTCACCGGCAATCATCCGCGCGTAGGCTTCGTTGATCTGGCGGATGTCGAGCATTTCGATGTCGCAGGTGATGTTGTGCTCGGCGCAGAAATCCAGCACTTCCTGGGTTTCGGCGATACCGCCGATCAAGGAGCCGGCCAATACGCGGCGGCTCATCACCAGTTTGCCGGCGTGAACGGGCGGGTTCACCGGCTCGATCAGGCCGACCAGAATGTGCACGCCGTCGAAACGCAGGGTGTCGAGGTACGGGTTCAAATCGTGTTGCACCGGAATGGTGTCGAGCAGGAAGTCGAAGTAGCCGGCCGCGGCCTTCATCTGCTCGGCATCGGTGGAGACGATGACGTGATCGGCGCCCTGACGGCGACCTTCTTCAGCCTTGCTCGCCGAGCGGGTGAACAGCGTGACTTCCGCGCCCATCGCCTTGGCGAACTTGATGCCCATGTGGCCGAGGCCGCCCATGCCGAGAATCCCGACCTTGTCACCGGCCTTGACGCCGTAGTGCTTGAGCGGCGAGTAGGTGGTGATGCCGGCGCAGAGAATCGGTGCGGCGCTGGCTAGAGCGAGTTTCTCGGGGATGCGCACAACGAAGTGTTCGCTGACCACGATGCTGTCGGAGTAACCGCCCATGGTGTTGCTGCCATCGACCCGGTCCGGGGTGGCGTAGGTCATGGTCGGGCCTTCGAGGCAATATTGCTCAAGGTTCGCCTGGCAGGCTTCGCAGCTGCGGCAGGAGTCGACCATGCAGCCGACGCCAACGAGATCGCCTACCTTGTGACGGGTGACATTCGCACCAACAGCGGTGACTTTTCCCACGATCTCATGGCCGGGCATCAGCGGATAAACGGCAATGCCCCATTCGTTGCGTGCCTGATGGATGTCGGAGTGGCAGACGCCGCAGTAGAGAATTTCGATCGCCACATCGTCGGCGCGCGGGCTGCGGCGTTCGAATTTCATCGGGGCGAGGGGAGTGGTGGCCGATTGGGCGGCATAGCCGATGGCGGTGTACATGGGTGACCTCGCAAAAACAGTGACAAGTGAGGCGGTGAATTCTGGCCGCCAGAGGCGGGTGCGGCCATGACGATTTCTCCGGGTCTCATGCCTAATCCTCCGGCATGCGGGTTTCGGCGATCGCATTGGCCAGCGGATCTGCGATGATGTTTTCATCCCTTTTTCCGTGAATTTTACGAAGACCTATTTGATGCAGTTGACCCGTCATCTTGATGCCAATGCCCGGCTGGTTTCGCTGATCGAACCGCTGGCGCTGCGCGATGGCTACAGCCAGACCGGCCTGCCCGGTGTGCAGATTTTGCGCGCCAGTTGCGACGTCGCCCGTGGCCCGCATATCTACGAGCCGAGCCTGATGATCATCGCCCAGGGCAGCAAACTGGCGTTCCTCGGCCCACGGACCATGGAATATGGCGCCGGGCATTACCTGATCCAGGCGCTGCCGGTGCCATTCGAATGTGAAACCTTTGCCTTGCCCGATGCGCCATTGCTCGGTGTGTCGGTGGCGATCGATCGCGTCCTGCTCGGCGAACTGGTGCTGGCCATGGGGCTGGCGCCGGGTCGGCATATTCCGGCGCAGACGCCGGAGTCGATGACCTCGGTGGTGCTCGACGATGGCATGCGCGGTTGTGTCGAACGGCTGCTCAGCTGTCTGCACGATCCGCTGGAATGCCAGATTCTCGGCCCGGCACGGGTTCGCGAGTTATTGTTCGTCGCGCTGCGCGGACCGCAAGCGGATGTGTTGCGGGCGTTGGTCGAGCAACAAGGGCAATTCGCCCGGGTGGCGGCGTCGATCAGCCATCTGCATGCGCATTACACCGAGCCGCTGAATGTCGAGACCTTGGCCGGTTGCGCGAACATGAGCGTGTCGACCTTTCATGAGCATTTCAAACGCAGCACGCTGTTGTCGCCGGTGCAGTATCTGAAGCGTTTACGTTTGTTGAAGGCACAGACGCTGCTGGTGGCTGAAGGGCTGGGCGTGGCGCAGGTGGCGCATCGGGTGGGGTATCAGAGCACGTCGCAGTTCAGCCGCGAATACAAGCGCTACTTCGAACGCAGCCCGGGGGAAGAGCGCGCTGCCTGAACCGCCGATAATCCCCTGTGGGAGCGAGCAGGCTCGCTCCCACAGTTGTTTTGTGGTGGCAGAAGAATTTTGGGCAACAAAAAGGCCCCCATGTCGGGAGCCTTGTTGTTCAGTGTTTCGACTTACATGTTCGGGTAAGTCGGGCCGCCGGCGCCTTCCGGCGCGACCCAGGTGATGTTCTGCGCAGGGTCCTTGATGTCACAGGTCTTGCAGTGCACGCAGTTCTGGGCGTTGATCTGGAAGCGCTTCTCGCCGTCTTCCTTGGTGATCACTTCGTATACGCCGGCCGGGCAGTAACGCTGCGCCGGTTCGTCGTACAGCGGCAGGTTTTTGCTGATCGGGATGCTCGGATCGGTCAGCTTCAAGTGGCACGGCTGCTCTTCTTCGTGGTTGGTGCCGGAGATGAACACCGAGCTGAGTTTGTCGAAACTCAGTTTGCCGTCAGGTTTCGGGTAGTCGATCTTCTTGCAGTCGGCCGCGAGCTTGAGGCAGGCGTAATCCGGCTTGGTGTCGCGCAGGGTGAACGGCAGTTTGCCGCCGAAGATGTTCTGGTCCAGCCAGTTGAACCCACCGCCGATGATCGCGCCGTACTTGTGAATCGCCGCGCCGAAGTTGCGGCTGGCGAACAATTCTTCGTGCAGCCAGCTGTTCTTGAACGCGTCGACGTAAGTGGTCAGTTCGACCGTGCAATCCTGCTCGGCGAACAGCGCATCGGCTACCGATTCCGCCGCGAGCATGCCGGACTTCATCGCCGTGTGGCTGCCTTTGATCTTGGCGAAGTTCAGGGTGCCGAGGTCGCAACCGATCAGCGCTCCGCCCTTGAAGACCATTTTCGGCAGCGAGTTCAGGCCGCCCTTGGCGATGGCGCGGGCGCCGTAGCTGACGCGCTTGCCGCCTTCCAGATATTGCTTGAGCACCGGGTGATGCTTGAGGCGCTGGAACTCATCGAACGGCGACAGGTACGTGTTGCTGTAGGACAGGTCGACGATCAGACCGACCACCACCTGATTGTTTTCCAGGTGATAGAGGAACGAGCCGCCGGTGTTCTCGGTGCCCATGATGTCCAGCGGCCAGCCGGCGGTGTGCACCACCAGGCCTGGCTGATGCTTGGCCGGGTCGATTTCCCAGATTTCTTTCAGGCCGATGCCGTAGTGCTGAACGTCGGCATCGCTGTCGAGGTTGTAGCGTTTGATCAGTTGCTTGCCGATGTGGCCACGGCAGCCTTCGGCGAACAGCGTGTATTTGCCACGCAGTTCCATGCCCGGGGTGTACAGGCCTTCTTTCGGGTTGCCTTCACGGTCGACGCCCAGATCACCGGTGATGATCCCGCGCACCACACCGTTTTCATCGATCAGCGCTTCCTGAGCGGCGAAGCCCGGGTAGATTTCCACACCGAGGTTTTCCGCCTGCTGAGCCAGCCAGCGGCACAGGTTGCCCAGGGAGATGATGTAGTTGCCTTCGTTGTGCATGGTCTTGGGCACAAAGAAGTCAGGAATCTTCTGCGCGCTGTCAGCGTTTTTCAGCACGAAAATGTCATCGCGTGTGACGGGCGTGTTCAGCGGCGCGCCGAGCTCTTTCCAGTCCGGGAACAGTTCGTTCAGGGCGCGGGGTTCGAATACCGCACCGGAAAGGATGTGTGCACCGACTTCGGAGCCTTTTTCGACCACGCAGACGCTGATTTCCTTACCGGCGTCAGCGGCCTTCTGCTTCAAGCGGCAGGCGGCGGACAGACCAGCGGGGCCGGCACCGACGATGACGACGTCGAATTCCATGTATTCGCGTTCCACAGGCTATCTCCTACTCAAGGCTCAACAGTTTTTTTTCTAATATGGAGGTTTGATCTCGCATCCGTATTGCCTTTACGTTAACGTCAAAGGGAATATTGGCGAATCCACCTTTCTCTCTAGGCGGCGCATTATATCTACACCACTCCGAGCGTCCAATACAAACGTTTGTTTGAATCGCCTCCAGCCCTGATAAATCAAAGAAGCGCGGCTTATGACGGGGCATTTTGGCGTATTGACCAGAATGGGCGTTCCGGTCAAGATACGGGCGGTTTTGCGCTCGCCGTAGGCAGACTGGCGGTTTCAAGAGCACCTCTAAAGACAGGGCACAGGCAGTAGACGGTGATGCGCAGCGCAAGTCCGGCGCGCAGTTTACACAGCGTGAGAATGAATGACCCGACAGTCACCCCTGACGAACGGTCACCTCCCTTCGCGAAGTGAATCACCTCACCTTCAAGCCGGCGTTTTTAGAGGTGCCCTTGTCGCCCGATGAGCATCATCCGCCAGGTTCGCCTAGGCGACTTTCTTTTCACCGGAGAGTAACGAGGAATCCATGAAGGTTCTTGTAGCTGTCAAACGCGTTGTGGATTACAACGTCAAGGTCCGCGTCAAGGCGGACAATTCCGGCGTCGACCTCGCCAACGTCAAGATGTCGATGAACCCATTCTGCGAAATCGCCGTGGAAGAAGCCGTACGCCTGAAAGAGAAGGGCGTTGCGACTGAAATCGTCGTCGTCTCCATCGGCCCGACCACCGCTCAGGAGCAACTGCGTACCGCACTGGCTCTGGGTGCCGATCGCGCCATCCTCGTCGAATCCGCTGAAGACCTGACCTCGCTGGCCGTGGCCAAGCTGCTCAAGGCCGTCGTCGACAAGGAACAGCCGCAGCTGGTGATCCTCGGCAAACAGGCGATCGACAGCGACAACAACCAGACCGGCCAGATGCTCGCGGCATTGAGCGGCTACGGTCAGGGCACCTTCGCGTCGAAAGTCGAAGTCTCCGGCGACAGCGTTGCCGTGACCCGCGAAATCGACGGCGGCGCGCAGACCGTTTCGCTGAAACTGCCAGCCATCGTCACCACCGACCTGCGTTTGAACGAGCCGCGCTACGCGTCCCTGCCAAACATCATGAAAGCCAAGAAGAAGCCTCTCGAAGTGCTGACTCCGGACGCTTTGGGCGTTTCCACCGCCTCCACCAACAAGACCCTGAAAGTCGAAGCACCGGCTGCACGCAGCGCGGGCATCAAGGTCAAGTCGGTGGCTGAACTGGTTGAAAAACTCAAGAACGAAGCGAAGGTAATCTAAATGACTATCTTGGTTATTGCTGAACACGACAACAAAGTGCTGGCCCCGGCCACACTGAACACCGTGGCCGCTGCTGCCAAAATCGGCGGCGACATCCACGTTCTGGTAGCAGGTCAGGGCGCAGGCCCGGTGGCCGAAGCCGCGGCGAAAATCGCTGGCGTGAGCAAAGTCCTCAACGCTGACAATGCCGCCTACGCGCATCAGTTGCCGGAAAACGTTGCTCCTCTGGTTGCAGAGTTGGGCAAGAATTACAGCCACATTCTGGCTGCCGCCACTTCCAACGGCAAAAACATCCTGCCGCGCGTTGCTGCTGCGCTGGACGTTGACCAGATCTCCGAGATCATCTCGGTCGAAAGCGCTGACACTTTCAAGCGCCCGATCTACGCCGGTAACGCCATCGCTACCGTGCAATCGACTGCTGCGATCAAGGTGATCACCGTGCGTGCCACCGGTTTCGATCCGGTTGCTGCTGAAGGTGGTTCGGCTGCCGTTGAAGCCGTTGGCGCTGCGCACGACGCCGGTACTTCGAGCTTCGTCAGCGAAGAGCTGGCCAAGTCCGACCGTCCTGAGCTGACCGCTGCCAAGATCGTCGTTTCCGGCGGTCGCGGCATGCAGAACGGTGACAACTTCAAACACCTGTACGCGCTGGCCGACAAGCTCGGCGCTGCTGTGGGCGCCTCGCGCGCTGCGGTCGACGCAGGTTTCGTACCGAACGACATGCAGGTCGGTCAGACCGGCAAGATCGTTGCGCCGCAGCTGTACATCGCCGTCGGTATCTCGGGCGCGATCCAGCATCTGGCCGGCATGAAAGACTCCAAGGTGATCGTTGCGATCAACAAGGACGAAGAAGCGCCGATCTTCCAGGTGGCCGATTACGGTCTCGTGGCGGATCTGTTCGAAGCAGTACCTGAGCTGGAGAAGCTGGTCTAATCCGGCGGCTTCACTTATAAAGAGCCCGGCCTGTTGGTCGGGCTTTTTTTTGTCTCGAATTTCAAGCGGGAGCGTTTTGCCATGGATCTGCGCTGCGGATGGTTATTGGGATTGGTGCTGTTGCCAGGTTTGGCCATGGCCGCGGGCAAGTGCGAGCGCCTGGTCGTCACCGGCAGCCCTGACGCGCCGCCGTACCTGTGGCAGGACCCGCAAAACCCCAAGCGCCTGATCGGCGCCAGTGCCGATCTGTTGCAGCAAGTGGCCAAGGATCTGGGCATCAAAGTCGACCTGCTCTACGCCGGCAAACGCTCGCAGGCCCTCGATGAAGTGCGCAGCGGGCGCATGGACATGCTGGCCGACGCGCCGCTGACCGTTAATGAGCTGGAAACCCTTGACTACATCCATCCGCCACTGCTGGAAAACGACTATCTGGTGTGGACGCGCAAAGGCTCGACGCTGACCTATGCCGAGGCCAGCGACCTGAAAGGCCATGCCGGCGCGGTGTCGGAAAAGTCGCGGATGACCCAGGCATTCGGCACTTTCGCCGAGCAGAATCTGACCCTGACCCGCACAGCAAACCTTACCGAGGCACTACAGAAGTTGCTGTTGGGCGAGGTGGAATATGTCCTCGCCGGCCGTTACTCAGGCCTTGCCGCCGCGCAGACATTGGGCATGACCAGCGATCTGTTGGCGTTCGAACAACCCATCGACCGGCCGGGTCTGTTCCTCGCGGTTTCGCATAACTCGGCCTGCAACGATCCGTGGTTGCGCGGACAGCTCGCCAAAAAGATGACAGAATTGCCCGCGTCCGGACTGACGGAAGCCGCGCTGCAACGCAACATCGAGCGCTGGAAGGCGCAACAGCAACAGCCGCCACTACCTGTCAGTGCCCCAAAACAGTAGGGATTCTTAGTGAGTATTCGACCTCTTTTCGCGGCAGTGGCCGTTCTGGCCATGGCCGGGTGCGCATCCGATCCGGCACCCAGTGAACAAATGCGTTTGACCGAACAAGCCATCGTGCAGGCCAAGGCAGTCGGCGCCACCGCTGACGAAGTGCCGGAAATGCAACTGGCCGAAACCAAGTACAACCGCGCCAAAGGCAGCATGGTCGACGAGTCCTATCGCAATGCGCGCATGCGTGCCGAGCAGGCGGAACTGGATGCACGTCTGGCCGAAGCCAAGGTGCTGACGAAAAAAAGTGAAGAACAGCTGAATGTGCTCAATACCCGCATTGTCCGCCTGCGCAAGCAGCTGCAACTGGGGGAAGCACAATGAGCCTCAAGTCCAATGCTCTCGGCATTCTGCTCCTCGCCGGTTGCGCCAGCCTCTACGGCTGCGCCGGCCAGCACAGCGAAGCGGCGCTGCAACAGGCCGGCGCTGATTTCCAGAAGGTCAAGGAAGATTCCAACGTGCTGCGCATCGCGCCGAAAGACGTGATCCGCGCCGGTGAGTCCCTGGCCCGCGCCGATCGGCTGTCGACCTATTGGGGCAGCGGTGCCGACGTGGTGCATTACGCCTACCTGAGCCAGCGCTACAGCGAAATCGCCCGCGAGCACACCAATCAGGCGCTCAACGAGGAGCGCGCAGCCAAGCTCGAGCTTGAGCGCCAGCGACTGCAACTGGCTCTGCGCGAGTCGAAACTGCTCAGCGTGCAGCAGCAGGGCAAGTGGCTGGAGGAACAGATCGTGGCGCTGGCCACCACTCAGACCGATCGGGGTCTGGTGATGACCCTCGGCGACGTGTTGTTCGACACCGGCCAGGCGGAACTGAAAAACTCGGCCAACCGCGTCGTACTGAAGATCGTCCAGTTCCTGCAACTGAATCCCAAGCGCGTTGTGCGCATCGAGGGTTACACCGACAGCACCGGTGGCAGACAGGAAAACCTCAAACTGTCCCGCGATCGTGCGCAATCGGTGGCTGACGTGCTGGTCGATCTGGGTATCGACGAAAAACGCATTCAGGTCGAAGGTTACGGCGACCAGTTCCCGGTCGATGCCAACGCCTCCGAGCGTGGCCGGGCGCAGAACCGCCGCGTAGAAATCGTGTTCTCTGACGAAAAAGGCCAGCTCGGCGCCGCCCGCTGAGGGCTGCGTCTCTGGAAAGCCCGGACTGTCATGCAGTGCCGGGCTTTTTTGTGTCTGTCGATTGCCGCGCAAAACCGTACAGATGGGGCAGACACCGCACTGTACGGTCGAGTAATCTGGCAACTGTCCCAGTACACTTCTAAACTGTTCCGGTATTGTTTCAGACAAGAATAAAACGCCCGTGAAATCGAGTGCTGCGTCATGACCAATCTCTTGCTCTACCAACGTATTGCTCAGCAACTGGCCGAAGACATCCGCCGTGGTGTCTATCAACCGGGGGAGCGCGTGCCTTCGGTGCGCAAGATGAGTTCGCAGCTCAACGTCAGCCATGCGACGGTGTTGCAGGCGTATGCCAACCTTGAAGATCAGGGCCTGATCCGCGCCCGGCCGCAGTCGGGTTACTACGTACACCAGACCCCGGCGCTGACCGCGCCTACGCCGGACATTGCCCGAGTCGAACGGCCGGGACTGGTGACGCGCAGCAGCATCATTCAACAGGTATTGGTCGAATCCCGCCGCGAAGGCGTGTTTCCGCTGGGCGCTGCGGTGCCGAGTGTCGATTATCTGCCGGTGCGCGCGCTGCATCAGCAATTGGCCAAGGTCACCCGCTTCCACAGCCCTCGGGCATTCAGCTACATGTTCAGCCCCGGCTTCGAACCGCTGCGCCGGCAAGTGGCGATCCGCATGCGTGACGCTGGCGTGGTGGTCGATCCGTCGGAAGTGGTGATCACCCACGGCTGTGTCGACGCCTTGCAGATGTCGTTGCGCGTGCTGACCCGGCCGGGCGATCTGATCGCAGCCGAATCGCCGACCTATTACGGCCTGCTGCAACTGGCCGATCTGCTCGGCCTGAAAGTCATCGAAATCCCCAGCGACCCCGCCACCGGCATGAGTCTGGAAGCCTTGCAACTGGCCGCCAACCAGTGGTCGATCAAGGCGCTGGTGCTGACCACGCGCCTGAGCAATCCCCTTGGCGGGACCATGCCGGAAGAGCGGCAGAAACAGTTGCTGCGCCTGGCCTCGGATTTCGACATTCAGATTGTCGAAGACGATATCTACGGCGAACTGATGTTCGAGCAGGGCCGTACCAAGGCGCTGAAGGCTTACGACAAGCTGGATCGGGTGATCTACTGCTCGAGCTTCTCCAAAACCCTGTCACCGGGTGTGCGCATCGGCTGGATGATCGCTGGCAAATACCAGCAGGAAATCCAGCGCCTGCAAACCTTCAGTACCCATTCGGCGTGCAGCGTTACGCAGATGGCGATTGCCGCGTATCTGGAAAACGGCGGTTATGACCGGCATTTACGCTACATCCGCCAGGAGTACCGGAAAAACCTCAGCGCGTTCCAGCTGGCGGTGCAGCAGCACTTCCCCGAGGGCACGCAAATGTCCCGGCCCACGGGCGGTTTCATCCTCTGGGTGAGCTTGCCGGGACGGGTCAACACTCAGGAATTGCATGTCCGCGCGCTGCAACAAGGCATCAGCATCGCGCCGGGGCTGATCTTCAGTAATACCGAGCAGTTCAACCACTGTATCCGCCTCAACTGCGGCATTCCGTGGAACCGCGAAGCGGAGCGGGCGCTGATGACGCTGGGTCTGTTGGCCACCCAGCTGTGTCAGGAAACCGCTGGCGGATTCTGAACGGGGAGGGCGCTGAGGCTTGTCATATGACGCACAACAAGCGAGCATGTGGCCCTCTGCCGTTAGTTCGTTGAGTCCATGAAAGCGATTGTTCCTGCCGCGTGGGTATTGCTGGGTTTGTTGATGATCGGTCAGGCACCGGGTGTCATGGCGGCCGCAGCCCAGGAAAAACCGGCAGCGACCAGTACCACGAACAAAGCCACCAAAACCGCGGCTCCGGCAAAAAAAGCCCAGGCCAAAAAAAACGCCACGGTGAAGAAGCGCCGCCCGGTTGCCTCGAAGTCGAAATCCGCCAGCGAAGTGGCCAAAACCAAATTGCCGCCGGCAAAACTCGATCTCAGCCTGCCCAAGGAAATGGTTGAAGACCTGAAGCCAAAGGGCACCGTGGAGCTGCCCAAACGCGAGGCGATCCTGCCGCAGATGTTTGGCGAAAAAGATAACGGCTTCCAGCTCAACGGCCGCTTGCTCAGCAATGAAATGGAGTTGCAATTGCGCAACGAAGCGCGACGCGATGTGGAAGGCGCGGCGCTGGATTTCGAATTCAAGCAATAGATGCAGCCCTCTGCAACGCGCAGAGCAGACGCTTCGTCGGAGACTGCCCGGTCACTTTTACTTATCGTTGAAAAGCCGCTTGTAGCAATTTGAAACAGCCGTTTTAGCGGTTACTCTGTTTCCCGTCTCTTTACACATCGCCCGTCGCGAGGATCTGTTCGTAATGAAATGCCGTGAAGGCTGTGGCGCTTGCTGCATTGCCCCCTCCATCAGTTCGCCGATTCCCGGCATGCCCGATGGCAAGCCCGCCGGCGAACGTTGCGTGCAACTGTCGGTCGATAACCTGTGCAGCATTTTCGGCCGTCCGGAACGTCCGGCTGTGTGCTCGGGCTTCGCTGCGGATGTCGAGGTATGCGGCAGCAGTTCGGAAGAAGCGATCAGATTGATCGGCTGGTGGGAGCAGATGACGGCGGCGTGATGTGTTCACGAACGGAACTTCAACAATAAGGAATAACACTATGGGTTCGCTGCACCGTATCGCTGTGTTGTGTGGTCTGACTGCCGTACTTGCCACTTCGGTCGCCCACGCGGAAGACTGGAAAGTGGCCAAGAACGAAGACGGCATCAAGGTTTCCCTGAGCGAAATACCCGGTTCGGACTACAAGTCCTACCAAGGCGTCGCGCTGATGAAAACCACCGTTGCCAAACTGCGCGCCTTGCAGGAAGACGTCTCTGGCGCCTGCGCGTGGATTCACGAATGCAAGAGCCAGAAACTGCTCAAGCACGAAGGCGATCTGAGCTGGACCTATTCGCAATTCAACACGCCATGGCCGGTGACCCCGCGTGATTCGGTGCTGAAGATAACCACCGTTGAGGGCGCCGATGGCAGCCTGACCCGGAACCTTGAAGGCGTACCGACCTATCTGCCGGAAGAAAAAGGTTTCGTGCGGGTCCAGCAGGTCAAAGGCTTCTGGAAGTTCGTGCCTAAGGGCGATCAGGTTGAAGTGACTTATCAGGTGCACACCGAGCCGGGCGGTAGCGTGCCGGCCATGGTCGCCAACAAGTTTGTGGTGGATGCGCCATTCAATACCCTGAAAGCGCTGAAAGAACGCGCCGAGAAATAATCAATTCGCTGTAAGCAAAACGCCCCGACCGGTTCGGGGCGTTTTGTTTTGTCTCTAAATTGTATTTCCAGATATGCGTTGCACGAAATTTTCACAAAGTCTCCAAGACAATTCGCCCGCACTTGTTGCCTGCCATTGCGCTGTCAGCCCTCTGAATGAAAGTCTCGAAGGGCAGGGCAGTAATCAATGGCAATGGTGTGAACGATCGTGCAACATTTGCGCACCGCGCACGCCCCGGGGTCTGGACTGACCAATAGAGGGCCTGGCGCCGCTGTATTTTTGCAACTTCAACTTCCAATGGGTCCTAAAACGACATGGCAAACCCGGACGCCCTGAATCAGCAGCGATCTTCTGCTCGCCTGCTGCAACCGACCGTCAAATCGCATCTGGCCTACACGCTGCTGTGCGCACTGGTCATGATGGTCATGTTTTCCGCGCTGCGCCTCGCGCTGCTGGTCTACAACCGCGAGATGATCCTCGACACCCCGGCCGCGACCTTCCTTGAAGCGTTCGTCAACGGTCTGCGTTTCGACCTGCGCCTGGTGGTGTACCTGTGCATTCCGCTGGTGCTGGCGCTGTTCAGTGCCCGGGCCATGGCCGCGCGCGGTTTCTTCCGTCTGTGGCTGACGGTCGCCTCGAGCATCGCGCTGTTTCTCGGCCTGATGGAAATGGACTTCTACCGCGAATTTCACCAGCGCCTCAATGGTCTGGTGTTCCAGTACGTGAAGGAAGACCCGAAAACCGTAATGAGCATGCTCTGGTACGGTTTCCCGGTGGTGCGCTACGTGCTGGCGTGGGTGATCGGTACGGTCATTCTGACCCTGGCGTTCAAAGGCGCCGACCGCGCCACCCGCCCGCGCGGACCGTTCAGCGGCGGCAGCGTCAGCTCCCGTCAGGTTGCGCCGTGGTACACCCGCCTGGCGGTGTTCGTGGTCTGCCTACTGATCTGCGTCGTCGCCGCTCGCGGCACCTTGCGTCAAGGCCCGCCGATGCGTTGGGGTGACGTCTACACCACCGATTCCAACTTCGCCAACCAGCTCGGCCTCAACGGCACGCTGTCGCTGGTCGCCGCAGCCAAGGCGCGCATGGGCGAAGACCGCGACAACATCTGGAAAGCCACGCTGCCGCAGGAACAGGCGCAGCAAGTGGTGCGCGACATGCTGCTGATGCCGGACGACAAACTGGTCGATGCCGACATCGCCGCTGTTCGCCGCGACTACATGCCGCCGGCCGACAAGACCCTGCCGATCAAGAACGTCGTGGTGATCCTGATGGAAAGCATGGCCGGTCACTCGGTCGGTGCTTTGGGCGCGCCGGGCAATATCACCCCGTACTTGGACAAGCTGTCGAAGGAAGGTCTGCTGTTCGACCGTTTCTTCTCCAACGGCACCCACACCCACCAGGGCATGTTCGCGACCATGGCCTGCTTCCCCAACCTGCCGGGTTTCGAATACCTGATGCAGACCCCGGAAGGCAGCCACAAACTGTCCGGCCTGCCGCAGCTGCTCAGCGCCCGCGACTATGACGATGTCTACGTCTACAACGGCGACTTCGCCTGGGATAACCAGTCGGGCTTCTTCAGCAACCAGGGCATGACCAACTTCGTTGGCCGCAACGACTTCGTCAATCCGGTGTTCTCCGATCCCACCTGGGGCGTGTCCGACCAGGACATGTTCGATCGTGGCCTGCAAGAACTTAAAGCGCGGGAAAACGGCAAGCCGTTTTACGCGCTGCTGCAAACCCTGTCCAACCACACGCCGTACGCCTTGCCGACGCCATTGCCGGTCGAGCGCGTCACTGACCGTGGCAGCCTCAACGAACACTTGACCGCCATGCGCTACTCCGATTGGGCACTCGGCCAGTTCTTCGAGAAGGCGCGCAAAGAGAAGTACTTCAACGAAACCCTGTTCGTCATCGTCGGCGACCACGGCTTCGGCAACGAGCGTCAGATCACCGAAATGGACCTGGGTCGCTTCAACGTGCCGATGCTGATGATTGCCCCGGGCATCCAGCAGAAGTTCGGTACCCGCGACCACACCGTGGGCACGCAGATCGACATCGTGCCGACCATCATGGGCCGTCTCGGTGGCGAAGTGCGTCACCAGTGCTGGGGCCGCGACCTGCTCAACCTGCCGCAGGGCGACACCGGTTTTGGCGTGATCAAGCCTTCGGGCAGCGAGCAGACCACCGCCATCGTCACCGCCGATGAGATTCTGGTGTTGCCGCGTGACAAGGACATGGGCCCGAAAATCTGGAAATATCAGCTGGGCGCCAACCCGCACGCCGAAGTTGTACCGGACGCGCCGCGCACTGCCGAACTCAAACTCAAACTTGAGGCGTTCCTGCAAACCGCGACCAAGAGCCTGATCGATAATACCGCCGGTGTCATTCACGGCAAGCCGGACTGATCACTCCTTAAAGTCCACGCAATAAAAAAGAGGCCCTTGCAAAAGGGCCTCTTTTTTTACAGCTTCAAATCGTCATATCTTGCCGAGTAACAACAGCACCAGCAGCACGACCAACACCACGCCGATAATACCCGACGGGCCATAACCCCAACTTCTGGAGTGCGGGAAGACCGGCAGACCACCGATCAGCAACAGGATCAGGATGATGATTAGAATTGTGCCCATGGGTGATTTCCTTGTTCAGAGTCTGGAAGAGTCTTGATGCTCAGTGGGCAGCTGGAGAGCAACTAAATTCCAGCCGGCTTACATGTTCCGACTTGCGCCGGTGAAAAATAATTCAATGTTTTTTTAATGTATTTGGATTGCTCGGTTATTTCCTTTCCAGCAAAAAGATCGCAGCCTCGTTGCACTCGTCAGCTCCTGCATGAGACCAACCGGAACGATGACGGCTGGAATCTTTTGATCCTCCATTCAGCAACTGGATGGAGCGTGGGTGAACGAAGTTCCTTCGCTACACTCGGCGCATCTCTCCCGGAACAACAAGGCTGTCCGCTATGCAAAATCGCATGATGATCACTGGTGCAGGCTCAGGCCTGGGTCGCGAAATCGCCCTGCGCTGGGCCCGTGAAGGCTGGCGGTTGGCCTTGTCCGATGTCAGTGAACCCGGCCTGCAGGAAACCCTGAAACTGGTGCGCGAGGCGGGCGGTGACGGCTTCATTCAGCGCTGTGACGTGCGCGATTACAGCCAGCTCACCGCCTTCGCCCAGGCCTGCGAAGAGAAGCTCGGCGGCATCGACATCATCGTCAACAATGCCGGCGTCGCCTCGGGCGGATTCTTCAGCGAGTTGTCGCTGGAAGACTGGGACTGGCAGATCGCGATCAACCTGATGGGTGTGGTCAAGGGCTGCAAGGCGTTCCTGCCGCTGCTGGAACAGAGCAAGGGCAAGATCATCAACATCGCCTCCATGGCCGCGTTGATGCAAGGCCCGGCAATGAGTAACTACAACGTGGCCAAGGCCGGCGTGGTGGCGTTGTCGGAAAGTCTGCTGATCGAACTGGCACAGCAGGAAGTGGCGGTGCATGTGGTTTGCCCATCGTTCTTCCAGACCAACTTGCTCGATTCTTTCCGTGGCCCGACTCCGGCCATGAAAGCCCAGGTCGGCAAGTTGCTGGAAAGTTCGCCGATCAGTGCCGCCGACATCGCTGTCTACATCTACCAGCAAGTCGCCGCCGGCGAATTCCTGATTCTGCCTCACGAACAAGGGCGCATGGCCTGGGCGCTCAAACAGAAGAATCCGCAACTGCTCTACAACGAAATGACTTCCATGGCCGAGAAAATGCGCGCCAAGGCCAAACAAAACAACGCTTGATCTTGTTCGATTCCTGCCGCGTCGTTAGGGTGGCCGCCACGGTCACCCTGTCGAGACGCCTCCATGCTCAATTACTTGTGGTTCTTCCTTGCGGCGCTGTTTGAAATCGCCGGCTGTTTTGCCTTCTACATGTGGCTGCGCCAGGGCAAGAGTGCGTTGTGGGTGATTCCCGCGTTGCTCAGCCTGACCCTGTTCGCGCTGTTGCTGACCCGTGTTGAAGCGGCCTACGCCGGGCGCGCCTATGCCGCGTATGGCGGGATCTACATCGTTGCTTCGATTGGCTGGCTGGCGGTGGTCGAGCGGGTGCGTCCGCTGGGCTCGGACTGGATCGGCATGGCGCTGTGCGTGGTAGGTGCCAGCATCATTCTGTTCGGGCCGCGCTTTTCCGCCGCCTGAGGCTTTTGTGCGAAGCGTCTGACAGCTGCGGGCGTGGGCAGCTGTAGGGCAAGACTGATTTGCTCGTCGTGGATTGTGAAGACGCTGTAAGCCGCGCATCTTCAGGGTTTGCCAGTCCTGAAGGATGAATCCCATGCTTGTACTCAGCCGTGTGGTCGGTGAGTTGATTTCAATCGGAGACGACATCACCCTGCGTGTTCTGTCGGTCAACGGCTCCAGCGTGCGCTTCGGCGTCGAAGCGCCGAAAAAGGTCCATGTACACCGCGCCGAGGTCTATGACCGGATCAAGCGCAAGGAGGCCGCGGCGAAGGCTGGCTGACGGTTTCAGTCGAACAGATGCTTGGGTACGTCGTGCTTGAGCATCAGCTGGCACTGTTCGCTTTCCGGATCGAACACGATCAAAGCCTGGCCTTTGGTCAGTGCCTGACGCACGCGCAGGACGCGGGTTTCCAGCGGGGTGTCATCGCCGTTGTCGGTACCGTCGCGGGTGACGAAATCCTCGATCAGGCGGGTGAGGGTGTCGACTTCAAGCGCGTCGTGGGGAATGAGCATGGGCACCTCGGTCAAATCAATGTCGGGATGCTACGGGGATTGGGTTTCGTCTGCCAGTTCTGTATCGGTCTTGCCGGCCCATTCGCGAGCGGGCTCGCTCCCACATTTGAAAGCGATCCCCTGTGGGAGCGAGCCTGCTCGCGAAGGCGGTTATCTGTTCACCGAAGGCTCAACTGTCAGAACGCTGCCCAACCAGACTGTCCACCGGCGGCACGCGGGTTTCGCTTTCCATCTGGGTATCATGCTCAATCTGATGGCTGAAGCGATCCAGTGAAGCACTGGCCGGCGCCGCATCGCTGGCAAACACCGGCGGGCTGAGAATGTACGCACCGAGCAAACGGCTGAGCGCCGCCAGACTGTCGATGTGCGTACGCTCGTAGCCGTGGGTGGCATCGCAGCCGAAAGCGAGCAGGGCGGTGCGGATGTCGTGGCCGGCGGTGACCGCCGAGTGCGCATCGCTGAAGTAATAGCGGAACATGTCGCGGCGCACCGGCAATTCGTGTTCATCGGCCAGACGCAACAGATGCCGCGACAGGTGATAGTCATACGGCCCGCCGGAGTCCTGCATCGCCACGCTCACCGCGTGTTCGCTGGAATGCTGGCCGGGGGCGACCGGTGCAATGTCGATGCCGACAAACTCGCTGACGTCCCACGGCAATGCCGCCGCTGCACCGCTGCCGGTTTCCTCGGTGATGGTGAACAGTGGATGGCAATCGATGTTCAGTTCCTGGCCGCTGTCGACAATCGCCTTGAGCGCGGCGAGCAGCGCTGCGACGCCGGCCTTGTCGTCGAGGTGGCGGGCGCTGATATGGCCGCTTTCGGTGAACTCCGGCAGCGGATCGAAGGCCACCACGTCGCCGACATGAATGCCCAGCGACTCGCAATCGGCCTTGGTGGTGCAGTAGGCGTCCAGACGCAGCTCGACATGGTCCCAACTGATCGGCATTTCATCGACCTGGGTGTTGAACGCATGCCCGGACGCCATCAGCGGCAACACGCTGCCGCGAATCACCCCGGTGTCGGTAAACAGGCTGACCCGGCTGCCTTCGGCAAAGCGGCTCGACCAGCAACCGACCGGCGCGAGGGTCAGGCGACCGTTGTCTTTCACCGCACGCACAGCGGCGCCGATGGTGTCCAGGTGCGCCGACACTGCGCGATCAGGGCTGCTCTTTTTGCCCTTCAACGTCGCGCGGATGGTGCCGCGCCGGGTCATTTCAAACGGAATACCCAGCTCTTCGAGACGCTCGGCGACATAGCGCACGATGGTGTCTGTGAACCCGGTAGGGCTGGGAATGGCGAGCATTTCCAGCAGGACTTTTTGCAGGTAAGCCAGATCCGGTTCAGGGATTTGTGTGGTCATGGTCATGGAAACTCCTGATGGGTTGTGCACACCGATGGTTTCGATGAGGAAAATTGGTGGTGACGTTCAGGGCCTCTTCGCGAGCAGGCTCGCTCCCACATTTGGAATGCATTCCCCCTGTGGGAGCGAGCCTGCTCGCGAAGGCGTCAGCCGGAACAACGATGGTTCAAGAGACAGCCGGCTGACTATGCGGAAACAACAGATCGACAAAGCGTTCCGCCGTCGGCTGCGGTTCATGGTTGGCGAGGCCGGCGCGCTCATTGGCTTCGATGAACACGTACTCGGGCTGATCTGCCGCCGGCACCATCAGATCGAGCCCGACCATCGGAATATCCAGCGCCCGCGCCGCGCGCACTGCCGCGTCGACCAGCGTTGGATGAAGAATGTCGGTCACGTCTTCCAGCGTCCCGCCGGTGTGCAGGTTGGCCGTGCGCCGCACGAACAGATGCTCGCCGGCCGGCAGGATGCTGCTGTAGTCGTAACCGGCCGCATGCAGCGTGCGTTGGGTTTCGTGGTCCAGCGGAATCTTGCTTTCGCCACTGGTGGCGGCTTGCCGGCGGCGACTCTGCGCTTCGATCAGCGCACCGATCGAATGCTGACCATCGCCGACCACTTCGGCGGGCTTGCGAATCGCCGCCGCCACCACTTCAAAACCGATCACCACAATGCGCAGATCAAGGCCTTCGTGGAAGCTTTCCAGCAGCACGCGGCTGTCGAACTGCTTCGCCGTTTCGATGGCCTTCTGCGCTTCTTCGATGGTGCGCAGATCCACCGCGACGCCTTGGCCCTGTTCGCCATCGAGAGGCTTGACCACCACCCGTTGGTGCTCATCAAGGAAGGCCAGGTTGTCGTCGGCATTGCCCGCCAGTTGCTGCGCCGGCAGTTTCAGGCCTGCGGCCTTGAGCACCTTGTGGGTCAGACTTTTGTCCTGGCACAGGGTCATGCTGATCGCACTGGTCAGATCGCTCAGCGACTCGCGGCAGCGCACGCGACGGCCGCCATGGCTGAGGGTGAACAGCCCGGCGTCGGCGTCATCGACTTGCACGTCGATACCGCGTCGATGCGCTTCTTCGACGATGATCCGCGCGTAAGGATTGAAATTCGCCTCCGGGCCCGGGCCGAGAAACAGCGGCTGGTTGATGCCGTTCTTGCGCTTGATGGCGAAGGTCGGCAGGTTGCGGAAACCCAGTTTGGCGTAAAGGTTTTTCGCCTGACGATTGTCGTGCAGCACCGACAGATCCAGATAAGCCAGGCCGCGACTCATGAAATGCTCGACCAGGTGCCGCACCAGCACTTCGCCGACGCCGGGGCGCGAGCAATGCGGGTCGACCGCCAGGCACCAGAGGCTGCTGCCATGTTCCGGATCGTTGAAGGCTTTTTCATGATTGAGGCCCATGACACTGCCGATCACCGCGCCGCTGTCTTCGTCTTCCGCCAGCCAGTACACCGGGCCGCCCTGATGATGCGGGGTGAGCAACTCCTGATCGATCGGCAACATGCCGCGTGCCTGGTACAAACGGTTGATGCCTTGCCAGTCGGTTTCGCTCTGCGCACGACGAATGCGGAAGCCGCGAAACACCCGCGTGGCCTGCCGGTAATCGCTGAACCACAAACGCAGGGTGTCGGATGGATCGAGAAACAGCTGCGTCGGCTCAAGGCCGAGAATCTGCTGCGGTGCGGCAACATACAGGGCGATATCGCGCTCGCCGGGTTGCTCGTTGAGCAGCTCCTGCGCCAGTGACGCCGGGTCGGGAAAGGTGTGACCGATCAGCAGCCGGCCCCAACCGCAATGCACGGCAATCGGGGCGCTGGCAGGCTCGCTGCCGTCTTCGGCCAGGCGCGCCTGCAAACGTTCATACGAGGGGGCCTGACCACGCAACAGGCGTTGGTTGATGGACGTGGCATGGGGTTTCATCAATCAGATTCCTTGTTCACTGAGCCACAGGTTCAGGGCTGCCAGTTGCCACAGTTTCGAGCCGCGCAACGGGGTCAGCTGGCCTTGCGGATCAGTCAAAAGCTTGTCGAGCATGCTCGGGTTGAACAGGCCGCGATCCTGGCTCGGATCCAGCAGCAGCTCGCGCACCCAATTGAGTGTGTCGCCCTGCAAGTGCTTGAGACCCGGCACCGGGAAGTAGCCTTTCTTGCGGTCGATCACTTCGCTTGGAATGACCCGGCGCGCAGCTTCTTTCAGCACTTGCTTGCCGCCATCGGGCAGCTTGAATTTGCCCGGCACACGGGCCGACAGCTCGACCAGTCGATAGTCGAGAAACGGCGTGCGCGCTTCCAGGCCCCAGGCCATGGTCATGTTGTCGACGCGTTTGACCGGGTCATCGACCAGCATCACCGTGCTGTCCAGGCGCAGCGCCTTGTCCACGGCAGCCTCGGCGCCGGGCTGGGCAAAGTGCTGTTTGACGAAGTCGCCCGCCGCATCGTGGTCGACCAGCCATTTCGGCTGAACGGTCGCCGCGTAGTCGTCGTAGCTGCGATCGAAGAACGCATCGCGGTAAGCGGCGTACGGATCCGCCGCGCCGTCGACCTGCGGATACCAGTGGTAACCGGCAAACAGTTCGTCCGCGCCTTGGCCGCTCTGCACGACTTTGCAGTGCTTGGCCACTTCGCGGGACAACAGATAGAACGCGATGCAGTCATGGCTGACCATCGGCTCGCTCATCGCCCGGAACGCGGCGGGCAGTTGCTCGATGATTTCCCTCTCGTCGATGCGCAACTGGTGATGTCGGGTGCCGTAATGTTTGGCGATCAGGTCCGAATACTGGAACTCGTCGCCGCGCTCGCCGCCGGCATCCTGGAAACCGATGGAGAAGGTCGACAGATTTTCTACGCCGACTTCGCGCAACAGGCCGACGAGCATGCTCGAATCGACACCGCCCGAAAGCAACACACCGACATCCACTGCCGCACGCTGACGAATCGCCACCGCTTCGCGGGTGCTGTCGAGGACGCGATCGACCCAGTCTTCCAGATTGAGGTTTTTCTCGTCTTCATTCGGGCCGTAGGGCAGGGTCCACCAGGTTTTCTGCTCGGTGCGGCCATCGGCCTCAACGCGCATCCAGGTGGCCGGCGGCAGTTTTTCGATACCGGCCAGCAAGGTGCGCGGCGCAGGCACCACCGCGTGGAAGTTCAGATAGTGATTGAGCGCCACCGGATCGAGAATCGGGTTGATGTCGCCGCCCTTGAGCAGCGCTGGCAATGCCGAGGCGAAGCGCAGGCGTTGGCCAGTGCGCGACAGGTACAACGGCTTTACGCCGAGACGGTCACGGGCGATGAACAGGCGCTGGGCATCACGCTCCCAAATGGCGAAGGCGAACATACCGTTGAGTTTCGGCAGCAGTGCCTCGCCCCAGGCGTGATAACCCTTGAGCAGCACTTCGGTGTCGCCACCCGAATAGAAGGCATAACCCAGTGCTTCAAGCTCTGCGCGCAGTTCCGGGAAGTTGTAGATCGCACCGTTGAACGCCAGGGACAGGCCCAGTTGGCTGTCGATCATCGGCTGCGCCGAGCCGTCCGACAGGTCCATGATTTTCAGGCGTCGATGACCCAGGGCAATCGGCCCTTGGGCATGGAAGCCCCACGCGTCAGGGCCGCGAGGGGCCAGGTGATGGGTGATTCTCTCGATCGCTGCAAGGTCTGCAGGTTGTTGATCAAAACGTAACTCGCCAGCTAATCCGCACATAAAGTCCTTACCGGTTTTTCCGTTGGGGAAGGTCAAGCCGTACCACGCGAAAAGTGCGGGTACTCAGAAACTGACCTGTCACGGTAGGCGGAGTTTTAGATCGATAAGTTATAAGCGCGGCGTTACGGCCTCTGCAGGTCGGTGCTAGAGGGCGCCCTGGCAGCGTTAGCCGGTTTTTTTTGCGGGGCGGTAGCGGGCTGTTTTATAGGCCGAAAAACTGCGTGTGTTTGCGGCATTTGCCAGCAGTTTTTTCCATTATCAATTCATTCACACCATCGCTAAGGTCGAAAGCCCCAACAGCAATAAAGGACTATTGCCATGTCAGTGCAGCAACAGAAACAAAACCTTGCTCCATCTTCAGTGCTCGGCACGCTGCTGGAAGCCACCGCAGACCTCGACACGGCCGAAGCCCTGGAGAAAAGTCTGCCGCCTTATTTGCTCAAGGCTTCGACCGACACGCTGGCCACGCTGGATCAGACCGCTCGCGAGCTGCAT
Organism: Pseudomonas sp. Sample_21; assembly: GCF_004307525.1. NCBI lineage: Bacteria > Pseudomonadati > Pseudomonadota > Gammaproteobacteria > Pseudomonadales > Pseudomonadaceae > Pseudomonas > Pseudomonas sp. Sample_21. The sequence continues at coordinate 77,483 of NZ_RCNZ01000104.1, forward strand.
CGCCTGCAGCTCAAAGTGGCCAAGGATCTGGCCGGATTGCAATCGTTGCGCGGTTTCTGCAAAAAAGAACTCACCGCTGCGTTGAACGCCAAGTGGCCGGCGGTCTATGACGTCGAACAGGATGTGCTCAGTCTGCCGGGTGACGATTGCGGCTGCGACGCGACGGCGACCAACCAGGCGGGTATCGATGTTGTAAAACACGCCGCGCAAACCCTGCTGCAGGCGGCGATGCAGAACTTCGCTGAAGACGAGGAGCAAGCCGATGGTTTCCCGTCCGGCAGTGTCGTGCGCATTGCCAGTGCGCCTGCGGGAGTGCAGGGCCTGACACCGCAGGCGTTCGCCGCGTTGTGCCGCACGCTCGACCTGGGCAAGAAATATCAGCAACATTTCCAGCAAGTCTTCGGCCTGCGCGATGCCGACGGCAAAGTCGTGACCAGCAGTGTCCTGACCCGCGACATTGGCGCGATGAAAAAAAACCTGTTGCAGCTCGACGCTCATTTGGCCGCGCTCAAGGCTGATATCACTCCGCAGGGATTGCGCATGCTGCAGGATCTGATTGATGCCCAGGGCGTGGCGTCGGCAACCCTGCGCCACGGCAACGACCCGATGATCATGCAGGGCATCGAGATACTGGACAGCTGCGTGTGGGGCGTCGTGGTGTTCTGCGCGCGCTCGGTGCAGGAGCATCCCGAGGATGGTTGCCTGGTCTACATGGCGGGCGAGCCCGAGAGGGCGTTGTACGAATATCCGAGCTTCAATGCCTTCAAAAACTATCTCACGCAACAACTGTGCAAACCGGACTACAAGGATTATTTCGGTCGATGCCTTGATGAGGATGACAAGGCCGATTTCTTCAAAACGTTCGAGGAAAAAGGCGAGTTGGGCCTCATCAAGCAACTGTCGATGAGTGTCCCGCTTTTTGATTTCATGGTGCAGAGTCACGTCGGCAAATTACAGATCGATGCGCGCAAACTGGCAGTGCCGACGGCAGATATCGATGAGGACGCACGCCAGAAACGTCTGCTGGATTTTCTCCAGTTGGGCGTGACCATTGCGTCAGTGGCGGGCATGTTTGTGCCGGTCCTTGGCCAGCTGATGATGGGCGTTGCGGTCGGGCAATTGCTCGGCGAAGTGTTTGAAGGGGTCGAAGACTGGCAGCGTGGCGATCATCAGCAAGCGCTTTCGCACCTGCTCAGCGTGGTGGAGAACATCGCGTTGATGACGGCGTTTGCCGGCGGGCAGAAGGCGTTGGGCACGCTGGGCGGCAAACTGCTGCGCTCGCACCCGGAGTTCTTCGGGCAATTTCGGGCCATCCTCAATCACGCAGGCAAGGCACGTTTGTGGAAGCCCGATCTCGTTGCCTATGAGCATTCACTCCCGGCGGGATTCACCATTGATGCCAGCTCCAAGGAGTTTTATCAGGTGGGCCGCAAAACCCTTGGGCGTGTCGATCATCGATTCTTTGCCGGCAGTTACGATGCCGATGCCAGCCTGTGGCGTCTGGAGCATGCCAGTCGCGCTGACGCCTATGCCCCGGAGTTGGCCCGACACGTTGAGGGCGGCTGGCGCATTCCTGGCGAAGAGCCCGAGGAGTGGGGCAGTTCTGCGTACACACTCAAACGCATCGACCCGCACCTGAGCGAATTCACCGACAGCGACCTGGATAACCTGCGTCGGCTCAGTGGCACCAGTCATGACCAATTGCTCCAGGCGTTCAACGATAACCTGGCGTTGCCGGAGCGTCTGCGCGACACGGTGGAACGCGTGCGTCTCTCCCGTCAACTGCGCCAGCTGACCCGCGAACTGCAGGCCGGCGAAGTACATTCCGGCCAGCCCGCCGAGGAGCAATTGCACGCATTGCCCAAGCTCAAGGGCTGGCCAACCGACCGCTACATCGAGGTGACCAACGCCGATGGCAGCGTCGAGGCAACTTATCCATTGACCCGCGAGCCCGACGAAGCTCTGAGCGTGGTAGTCAGCCGTGAACAACTGGCGGCGGGGCAGTTGCTGCGAACGGTCATTGATGGCCTGTACCAGAACGAAGTCGATGCTTTGCTCGGCGGTAAAACCGCCGCCAGCCTGGAAGAGTCGGCGCTGGCGAAAAAGCTCGGCGCGGCGCTGAAGACGGATCATCGGGCCGTGCTTGAGCGTATGTATCAGCGTTATGACCGGAGCGAGGCGGACGATGTGCTGAAGTTGCGCAAGGTCTTTGCCGCCATTACGACGCGCCATGGGCAGCGGCTGATCGAGCGCGCGCCGAGTATCGAACGATTGCATCTGCGCGAGACCGGGCAGGTGCCGTTACGGATGGGGCAACGCGTCAGGCAAAACATTAACGCAGTGCGACTCGATCGTGCCCTGGCAGGTTTGCATTGGCCACGACTGGCCAATGCCGATACCGACAAACTGGCCATTCAGTTGCTGCCACGACTGAGCGGCTGGGATGCGCAATTGCGCTTGCAAGTGCGTGACAAGACACTCGCCGGGCCAATCCTGGAAGCCATCGGCGCTGCCTCTGCGAAACCCGAAAATACCTGCTCGCTGGTGAAGTCTGCTGCCGGTTACGAGGCGTTCAGTGGCGACGGCAAGTCACTTGGCAAAGTGGCAGCAGCGCCGGGGGATCTGTACAGCGCGATTCTCAAAGCGCTGCCGTTGCGTCAGCGGACGGCCGCCGGGTTGGGCGGGTCTGCGCAGGCCGACACGGTGCGCTTGCGCAGCAAATTGCTCGATGCAGCGCTGGACGAACGCGAGGAGACGGCGCAGACATTGGTTCGCGGCACGTTTGAGCCTCGGCTTGTCGAGCCGGCCTGCATGCAGAGCGATCAGGCTGCCGGGACGGAGCATTCGCGGGCGCTGCTGCGCAAGGCGCGCAAACTGTATCCACGCTTGAATCAGCAGCAGCTCAGCCAATTGCTCGATGAGCTGGGCGATGATCCGTTGAGCCGTGCGACCCGCATCAAAGCCCTGCGTCAGGATCTGCAGACCCTGCGTGACGCGCTGTTTGTCTGGAGCGAAGATGCCGCCGCACTGAAAGCCATGGGTGGCGATCTGGCCGAAGCGCGGCACAGCCGGAAAATCGCCGCCGAGTTGATCGAAGAAGGATTTCGACGCTTTCATTGGGCCACCAACGAAGAGGGAAAAAGCCTCTGTACCCTCAACCTTGACGGCATGCGCATCGGTAAGGTGCCAACATTGCCGCCGTCGGTGAGCTTTGACCACATAGAGCAATTGTCGATGCGCAACATGGCGCTGGGTGATGATGTTGCGCACTTCCTCAAGTCCTTCAAACAGCTCGAGCTACTGGAACTGGGCAGCAACACGATCACCCGGCTGCCTGAAATGTTGTCGCACATGCCGCGTCTGCAACGGCTGAGCCTGGCAGGCAATCAGCTCAAGCTGAGCGAACAGACCCTGGCGAAGCTGAACAACCTGAGCACGTTGCGTTACCTGAATCTGGACAGGAATCCGTTGGGCGCCACCCCGGATTTCAGTCAAATGACGCAACTGCGCCGCTTGTCCCTGCAAGAAACCGGCATCACGGAACTGCCAGAAGGCCTGTCCAATTCCGTCCACATTGAATTGATGAACCTGACCGGGAATAAAATCAAAGAGCTGCCCGACTGGTTATTCCAGAAAACACGCCATTTCACCAGCGCACTCAAGCTGGGACTGAATCCTTTTTCCGAACGCAGCAAAACGCATCTGGAAAACTATCGCGATAATTTCGGCATCGGTATGGACTACCTCCCCGATGACATCGCCAGGATGAACGAGCAACACGCCCGCTCGCTCTGGATGACCAAGAACAGTGGCGAGGAGTGGGCAGAACAGACGCGGATCTGGACGGCATTGCGAAACGAGCCGAAGGCCGATGGGTTGTTCACCGTGCTGGCGCAACTGGGCGATACCGCGGACGGGAAAAAGGCCAGCGCCGACTTGCAGCGACGCGTCTGGGCGGTACTGAAGGCGGCCGAAGCCGACGGGCCGCTGTGTGAACAAGTGCTCGACACGGCTGCCGATCCGCTTCATTGCACCGACAACGCAACGCTGGTGTTCAGTCGCCTGGAAGTCGAGGTGGAAGTCGAGCGGGTAACCAGCGCGGCAAGCGGCCGCAAGGTCACTGCCAAGGCTCTGCTGGAACTGGGCCGCAGTCTGTTCAGGCTGGACAAGCTGGAAGAAATTGCCCTGGAGCATTCGCTCCGGGCGCCGAAGGTCGATGCACTGGAAATGAACCTTGCTTATCGCATCGGTCTGACCGATGAGCTGGGGCTGCGCGGTCAACCGAAAGGTATGCTGTTCGATGCCCAGAGTGGCGTGACAGCCGCTGATCTTGAGGTCGCCAGAAATCGCGTGATGACTGCCGAACTTTCCCCGCAATGGCTGAAATACATGCAGGAGCGAACGTTCTGGCGTGATTATCTGAAGCGTACGTTTACGCGCAAATTTTCAATGATCGATGAATCTTTCGCGCCGCGCATGAGTGCCCTCGATGAGCAGGCGGACACCCTGCTCAGTGCCGACTATGTGAGTCAGGCGAATGCCCTCCAGCTTGAAAAGGAGCAGGCGCAAGAGGCAGTGATCAAGCGCCTGACCGAAGAGTCCATACGCCTGATGGATCTCGGCCTCTGTGTGATGCCGGACATCTGATATTCACTTGCCGCGAATCAGTTTGCGCAAGGCAAACCGGTTGGGATGGCACGCTTCGGCCACGCTGCGCGGCAACGGCAGCGGCTCGTTGTCCAGCCACGCGGCGAGCAGTTCGCCGGACAGCGGCGCGGTGATCAGCCCGCGAGAACCGTGGCCGCTGTTGACGTACAGACCATCGAGCCATGGGCAGGCGATGTCCGGCACTTGTCGGGCGTCTTTGCTCAATGCAGCGTAGGTTTGATTGAAGGTTTGCAGATCAGCGAGCGGGCCGACAATCGGCAGGTAATCGGGGCTGGTGCAGCGATAGGCTGCGCGGCCCTCAAGGCTCTCAATTGGCTGCTCGCTGATGTTCAGACGGCTCAGCAGATCGCTGGAAATCTCTTCGAGCATCGCCAGATTGCCTTGGTGCTCGGCAGTTGTGGGCGTCAGGTCGTCGCTGTTGAAGTCGAAACTCGCGCCCAGGGTGTGCTCGCCCAGACGCGCCGGGGCGACGTAGCCTTCGGCGCACACCACGGTGGTCAGCGCATGACTGTCTGCGGTTTCAGGCAGACGCGTAATTTGTCCGCGAATGCGCTTGAGCGGCAATTCGGCACTCTGGGCAAAACGTTTGATTTCGGCAGCTCCGGCCAGGATCACCACCGGCGCACTGGCGAGCAAACGCTCGTCGTCGAAAGCTTGCCACTGGTCAGCGACTTTGCGCAGTTCCAAAGCTTCGTGATGGCTGAGCAATTCAATGTTGGCGTGCATCGCCTGGGCCTGACACAGCGCTGGCGGATGCACCCAGCCGCCTTCGGGGTAGAACAAACCGCCGTGGGCCACGCCGACACCGGCGCGAGCCTGCGCTTGCGGCTGTTCCAGCCACTGCAAGAGATCTTCAGGAAACGCCGCCGCCAGTTGCCCGTGGCGCTCGGCTTCCTTGGCATTGAACGCCAATTGCAGCACGCCGCAGTCATCCCAGTCGCTGCCGCGTTGCAGGCTTTCCAGCAGGCGCCGGGTGTAACCGAAGCCACTGACAATCAACTGCGACAACGCCGTGCCATGGGCTGACAACTTGAGATAGAGCACGCCTTGCGGATTCCCCGAAGCTTCCTGCGCCACCGCCGCGTGACGCTCGAGCAGACTCACCTGCCAGCCGCGCGCCGCCAGACTCGACGCCGTCGCGCAGCCGGCCAGGCCCGCGCCGATCACCAGCGCCCGGCGCTCACCGCGCAACGGAGCAGGGCGGGCGAACCAGGGTTTCGCCGGTATTGGCGCCGCCACCTCGGCGGGCCAGCCGAGAAATTCGCCACGCAGGATTTCCCACTTGTGGCCGATGCCCGGTGTGCGCTTCATCTTGAACCCGGCAGCGTTGAGCAGACGCCTTACCCAACCGGTGCTGGTGAAGGTGCTGATGGTCGAGCCCGGCGCAGCCAGACGTGCCAGCTCGACGAACAGCTCGGCAGCCCACATGTCCGGATTTTTCGCCGGGGCAAAACCATCGAGAAACCACGCGTCGATCTGCGCATCGAGTTGCGGCAGTTGCTCCAGCGCATCGCCGATCAGCAAGGTCAGCGTCACTCGACCTTCGGCCAAAGTAATGCGCTGAAAGCCTTGATGAATCGCCACGTAGTGCTTGAGCAACTGATCGGCCAACGGCTTGAGTTCCGGCCACAGTGCCAAGGCCCGACGCAGATCCGCAGGCGCCAGCGGGTACTTCTCGACGCTGACAAAATGCAAACGCGCGCCGGCCACCGCGTGCTGTTGGAATAGCTGCCAGGCGCAGAGAAAATTCAGCCCGGTGCCGAAGCCGGTTTCGCCAATGACCAGCCGACCATCCGCCGGCAGCGCAGCAAAGCGCTCGGCCAGACGGTTCTGCTCAAGAAACACGTAACGGGTTTCCTCCAGCCCCGACTGATCGGAAAAATACACGTCATCAAACACCCGCGAACGTGGGCGTCCCTGGTCGTCCCAGTCGAGTTGGGCGTGGGGCATTTCGGCTTTCATGGCAGGCTCGGCAAACACAAGGCGGCCATTCTAGCCGATCGCGCCGGTACTACCTGATCCAGCACAAGACTCGCAGTGAAAAGAACCCTGTGGCGAGGGGATTCATCCCCGCTGGACTGCGAAGCAGTCCCAAAACCA